>JASMLX010000310.1 GCA_030748495.1 Candidatus Poribacteria bacterium
TTGTCATACTTCTTGGGGAAGGTGCGTCCTAGCAGGTACTCCTTGTTACCACGGGTCTCCTGCTTCAGCGTCAGGTTGACGTGACGACAGAGATACAAATAGAGGACTCTAGCCCCATCAGACAGCTGGCGGTATTCAGGCGAGTCAATTACATCCCAAGCCACGGCGGCAAAGTTGAAAGGGATTTTGGAGTGCGATTTAGGAATGTAGTCGACGGTGGCACGAGGGTAAGAAATAGGTTGGTCAGGCAATAAAGCCTGCACCTGTTGGGCGATAGCAGACGCCATAAAAATCTCCTCAAAAAGGGGTTCTTGCGAAGAGACAATTAGTTTGCTATAATTGCGGTACCACTACCGACAATGATAGCGACCAACGGTCTCTTATCGTTTCAGCCCCTGCTCCGAGAGTAGGGGCTTTTTTTTATTGTCCTCCTATTCTACACCATCTTACCTCATAGGTCTAGCAGTATTTCACTTTTCGGAAACCATCTGAATTCCCCATCGTAGACTACGAGTGAATGTTTAGTGAACCTGCAATTCAGATTCACTAAATCTTATGAACCTCAGCCTTAGGAATGCATCATCATGACAGACGCCCAAAAATCGGTTCTTGAGGCACTAAAAGCTAGAGATACAACGACGTTAGCCGAATTAGTAGAGATCACTGGTAAATCCAAATCCAACGTCTCTAACTTATTAAATAAACTCATACAAATGAACCTTGCAACCAAAGAAGCCTATGGCATATATAGAATCAAAGATTACAATCCGCAAAGTCCCCTTCGCACGGATGCCCCCCGTGAACCCGACAATGAACCCCGTGAACTTATTGAGCACCTCCAACAAGAAATAGAGTACATGAAAAGTAGAGTTGAATTCTTAGAAAAAGCACTAGACCAATCCCAACAACTTCAAGCTTTTAGTCAAAAGACAATTGAATCCCAACGGCTACAACTTGAAGAATCACAGCAACCCAAACCGTTAATAGCGAGGCTGAAAGCTGTCTTTGTGACTGAATAGACTACCAACTGTACGATCTTGCCGTACCTTAGTGGGAGAAAAATTCAACCCGATATTCTCCCCAACAAAAAAGCCCTCTTGCTTTGACACAACAGGGCTGGTAGTAGTTGAGATGTTGGTTGGGACTTACTTCAGAATCACCATCTTTCTGGTCTCTGTATAGTCACCAGCCCGAAGTTGATAGAAGTAAGTGCCACTGGCTACAACCTGACCCGTTTCAGTCTTCCCATCCCAATAGGCCGCCAGGTCAGCAGTCACATACCTTCCCGCTGTCACCAGCCCTAGCTGTAGTTGTCGTACTCGTTTCCCCTGCACATCATAGATAGTGACAGTCACTACCGCATCCTGACTCAACTCAAAGGGTATCCAGGTCTCTGGATTGAATGGATTGGGATAGTTGGCTAGCAGTTGGGTTTGAGTTGGCAATCTATCTGGCAGTATGGCTTTCAACACACTAAGTGCCATCTCTTCGGACCTAGATCGATTAGCCTTAGCCGCCAGTTGGTCTATGGCTGAAGCAATATGATGTTTTTGATCTGTTGTCAGTTCAATCTTAGCCATGCTAGCTGGCGCTGCAGTCACTAAGGATTTACCAAAGTTTCCTGCTACTATTACCAAATCAAAGATATTAACCCCACCATCACCATTAACATCTCCCATGATACTAGCTCCTATCTTACCAAATGAACCAGCCGCTATCACCAAGTCAAAGATGTTGACTGTTCCATCGCCATTGACATCTCCTGTCAGCTTGGTGGCCGGTTTGGTAGTGGCTTCTGTTACTGTCACTGTCGTCTGGATCGGTTCCGCATAGCCGTCTACATTCTTGGCCTGGAAGACAATGGTATAGTCGCCTACCTGATCAAAGCCTTGATACTCCAGTTGGTAATAACTGCTGTTGCCTTCCGCTCGGACCATTTTCAGCCCTATCTGCTTTATCTGCTGCTCAATCTCCTGCCAGTTCAGTTCTGCCTGGTGCGGGTTAAAGCCCGGCTGGATAATCTCGGCTGTTACTTGCTCTATTTGGCTACCTACCACTTCCACTTCCAGGCTATGGCTTTTTATCCCGGTCCCTAACGTGACCGCCGCTATTTGCTGCCCGAAGGCTGGCGGCAGTGACAGACTAGAAATATCGGCTGGGATGCGCCGTTCACCCAGGGCACGTAAGTCCAGCAACTCGTTGGCAATCCCGTTGCCATTGACGTCAATCTGTGGCAATTGAGATTCATGTGCTCGCATCCGTTCCAT
>JASMLX010000311.1 GCA_030748495.1 Candidatus Poribacteria bacterium
GTCACAAAGACAGCTTTCAGCCTCGCTATTAACGGTTTAGGTCGCTGATATTCTTCTAGTTGCAACCGTTGGGATTCAATTTGGTTGGATAGACCTTCCACGTTTCTTTGGCCAATAGCGTTTAACTGTTGTTCTTGGTCTAACGCTTGTTCTAAAAACTGGACTCTTTCGCGTAAGAATTGGTTTTCATTTTCTATTCTTTCTAGTAATCGTGTGTCTGTGAGGGCTGTGAATCCTTCATCCTCGTCATTGAATCCTTCACTTGGTGCATTGACTTCCTCACTTTTTGCGGGCTCTTCGTCCACCACTTTATAAGTGGCAGTATCACTTCGAGTGATTTTGCCTTGTTCTTTTAAACGGGCAAGAATATTAGATAGGTTCGTTTTCGACTTGCCTGTTAACTCAGCAAGTGCTGAAAGCGTTATTTCGCCATGTTGGCAAATAATAAGGTGAATTTCAGATTGGGTTTTTGTCACATTTAGCCTTTCACTATATAACTATTAGATACGTTTTGGATTGGATGATGGATTCATTGAATTGTTCATTGTGGGTTGTGAGGGGTTCAGTGAATTATTCACTGCGTGGGTCGTCCACGCAGTGGTTAGAAAGATGGGGAAAATGCTAGACATACCAGGAAAGATAGTATAAAATAAGAAGGCAATAAAAAAAAGCCCCTGCTCTAGGAGCAGGGGCAGTAACAATTAAGAGACTATTGTCTGCTATATTTGTCGGAATGCACCGCAATTATAGCGAACCAATGGTCTCCTATCAACTACCTTTTCTTGATTGGGAGATTTTTTTATGGCATCTGCTATTGCCCAACAGGTGCAGGCTGTATCGCCTGGCCAACCCGTTTCTTGTTTCCGTTCCACTGTCGACTACATCCCCAAAGCCCATTCCAAGCTGCCTTTCAACTATGCCGCCGTGGCTTGGGAGGTAATTGACTCACCTGAATACCGTCAGCTGTCTGATGGGGCTAGGGTCCTCTATTTGTATCTTTGTCGCCATATTGACTTGCGCATCAA
The DNA here is from genome assembly GCA_030748495.1 of Candidatus Poribacteria bacterium. Lineage (GTDB taxonomy): Bacteria > Poribacteria > WGA-4E > WGA-4E > UBA9662. The sequence goes on from JASMLX010000311.1 coordinate 1,026, forward strand.
GCAGAAAACTAGAGGTAATAGAGAGTACCTGATGGGCCGAACCTTCCCCAAGAAGTATGAAACTATTGCTCAAGAGTGTTGGGATGGGGCGAAATCAACCAACACTCTTGGCAATTACGTTAGGGAACTGACCCAAGCCGGATTGATCGAGAAGAAAGCTGGCCGTGGCAATATCTACACTTTCACCATCATGGCTTTTCACCAAACGGATAAAATAGCTGAGTACGAAACTAACGCTGTCCAGCGTGAGTATGAGATTCAGCAAGCGGCGCTGAAAAATAATAAACTGCGTCTGTTGCGTTATGAAAAAGATGAGGTCATCGAGGTGGATGCTCCTAAGTTAAAAGAGGAGAAACAGGTTCCAGTGGCAACTGAAACTGAGGCTCAAACAGTAGAGCCCCAACCGGTTGAGAGTCCAGATACCCTACCGGTTGTCACTCCCTTTATTAATAAAGAAACTTATCTTAAACAAACTTCTTCTCCTAACACTGAAATGTCGGCTCAGTTAGAATTCTACTCTTCTTCTCAGGCTAACAATTATGACCAGCTTAAACTACAAACCCTGGAATTGTGGTGCCAACAGCAACAAAAATTAGGTAATCTGCCTCCCACCGCTGGCGATCGCTATCAAATCATGCGTCCTGATCATCAACTCGGCATTGATGCTTTCGTGGCTGAGGCTATGCGATTCAGCCCTAATCTCACACCACTACAGGCTTTGAAGCTTCTGCAGTCTTGCATCCAGATTATGCCCAAGACAGGTGGCAATAGTCGTCCTGTCGGTCGGCCCGGCTGGTTCCTTCTCTCTGCTTCTGAGCAATACTTCAAGCGCGCTTGGGCCAATACCTTTGACTTTTTGCCCTCTCACTGGCACAATCAACTCCAATCTGCCAACCGACGTTCTTTCAACCGCTGCAAACCTCGGCCTAGCCATCTTTAGATCGCTGGCCTTGATCTCCATACCCCACCTCTGATAGGTTGACACTATGAGTCACAATACCCGTCTTACTAGTCCGTGTTATTCTCCGAAGTCCCATATGAAATTCCCATTACTGGTTCTCATTGCTTTTCTATTGCAAACTTTCTTGCCCCTTCACAGCCAAGAAAAGTGGCGACAACTAACTGCTGCTGATGGTTTGTCTAGCAACGTTTTCTAACCTGGCCAAGAGAAATTGGGGGGGCTGATGGTTGACCTATCACCTAATGAAAAAATTGAAAATAGTTCGC
>JASMLX010000312.1 GCA_030748495.1 Candidatus Poribacteria bacterium
TGGCTTTGGACGATTGGTATCATCATTATCATCAAGTATAGGTACACTCGTTTGCTCGACGCCGGAAAGAAAAACCTGAAATGCTTCAAAATCATCATCCCGAATTTCACCTTTAATGTATAATTCCCCACTGACGGTATCTCCATTGTCTGGGTTTCCAATCGATAAATATGGTGCCTCGGTTTTGACAATAATAGTCATCGAATCAACTGCACTAGTATTAAAATGGTGGTCAATGGCTCGAATAGAAAACTGGTGCTTTCCATTTTCCAAACCAATAGTGGCCGTATCTTGCTTGAGGGGTTTTGACCACTGGCTGCCAATTCTGTATTGGTACACTAAACGGCCGTCTGGAGACTGTAAGTCCCCACCGTACCAGTCAATGGTTACATAGGAACGACCGGTCAGATAAACTCTATCGTCTGCTAATTCTTCCCCTCCAACCAACCTGATTTTGACCGCTGGCGGATGTAGGTTAGTCGGCGGTTTGTAGCGGACAGCACCTTTCTCCGTTCCAATCCACAAATATCCTTGATTATCGGCCATGACGCACCAGACGCTATTACTGGGTAAGCCGTCGTCTGCGGTCAGATCATACCAAGCGTCGCCTTCAATCCGTCTCAATCCATTACTGGTAGCTAACCAAAACACACCAGCTGGATATTCAGCAAAGCCATCATCATGCACATTCCTATACCGCACACCTCCTTGCCCCGAACTGGGATGAATCAACAATTTTTCTCCATCAAAAGCAGCAAAAACGGGAGTAACGTTTGACATAAGGCGCCAGGTACCATCCAAGGCCTTTTTCGCTCCCCGAAAGCTTGGAGGAGAAATAGAGTCAATCTGGGTTCTAGCTTGATCACCGGTTTTATCCAGCCATGTTTTTTCAGTTTCTTGCCATTTGTAGATGCCATTACCTGTTACCCATAATTCACCATTATCATCCTCAAAAAACCGGAGATCACTTCCTGCCAAGGGAGCGGGTTCGGGTGCTGAGACCCATGTACTGCCGTCAAAGTATGAGACATTACCACCAGAAGTTACCCAATATCTACCTGCTGGATTTTCAAAAAACTCTAGGATCCAGTTAGGACTCAAGATTTCATCTACCCATTCTTCGCCCTTTACATATGACCAAATCCCGGCCCCGCCAAAAGCCCAAATACGGCCATCACTGGTTTGAGCCACGTCGGCTAACCATCCGGCACCAGGTGGGTGGTGGCTTTCCCATTTTCCGTCTTTGAAACTAGCTACTGATGGCGAGTACCCATTAAACCAAATAGTGCCATCTGCGCCTTCAATAACACCTGCCCTTAACCCCGTGACGCCATAACTACCAGAGTAAATACCATGTTTAATCCAATCCTGCCCATCATAACTGAGAATTCCCTTGTCAGATCGAAACCAAATTACACCATTGGAAGCCTGAAAAATACTCTTGATGAATAACTCCTGTTGTTCAACAATAATTTCAACCGCATCGGTATCTGGTTCTATCCAAAGACCATTATCTGAGCCCATCATCATTGTTCCATCAGCCAGTTGATAAATACAGTTGACTTTAGCTGTCAAGGTCAATTTTTGGCGCCAACCGTCTTTTTCATCGAATAAGTATAGGCCACGCTCTCCACCCGCCCAAAGATAATTATCCGGTGATTGATAAATGGTAGTAATGCTTTGATCAGTTAAATGAGGCTTCCATTTACCACCTTCAAAGCTATATAACAGACCATGATCTGTTTGATCTCGAGCTACAATCCAGATAATGCCATCATTAGCTTCTAGTATGAGATTAATACTGGCTTGGCCCAAGGAGATGTAAGTGAGTGCGCTTGAATCAGGATCATACTGGAAAAGACCTTTATCTGTTCCCAGAAGGATTTGGCCAGTTGAGATCACAAGTGCTGTATTAGTCTCAGCGTCATCGAGCAGAGAATTTTCAGTCTTAAATTCAAGGTTCCATTTTTGGCCATCGAAACTAGCTATGCCTTCTGTCCAATCCCCGGGCACTCCAACCCATAAGATAGACCAGAATTGGCCATTAGGGGTTTTAACCACCCAATCGCCCGCCTCACCGCCATCAGATAGCTGCCATTCCTGGCCATCAAAGCCGACGAGCCCATCCCGGGTAGACACCCACAATTTACCAGCC
>JASMLX010000313.1 GCA_030748495.1 Candidatus Poribacteria bacterium
AGTGATGATGGAACAGCCAAAGTCTGGGATGCTCAGACTGGCAAAGAACTACTCACTCTGAAAGGGCACGATGGTGGGGTCATGTCAGCGGTCTATAGCCCAGATGGCCAGCGGATTGTGACGGTGAGTAGGGATGGAACCGCCAAGGTTTACACCACCGATATGGATGAACTGCTAGAAATCGCTAAGAGCCGAGTTACCCGTCAGCTGACAGCCGAGGAGAAGGAAAAGTATGGGATATTGGATTGATAGTTGCTTGCCGAGTAACAAATCAATGAATGCGCTTGATTAAGGATTAGCCACTAGAACGGCCTTTAACCGTTGCAACAACGAACGACCCTTAATCTCGGATAATTGCTGATGTTCTGCTTGATGACGGCTTTCCGTTAATGCTTGGAGTTTCACGCCGAAGGTAGCGAGATAACAGGCAGACAGCCTAGGTGAGTCTGCTGGTTAGCTTGAGTGGTGGCATGTCCCATAGGCTTACCCCAGCTAGTTGGTTATAATTACATCGTTTGGAACCCATGGAGGAAATATAATGGAGAAACATAGTTTGAGATTGGAGGCTAATCAGCGAAAATGTATGTAAAAGCAACTACCGCCGATCGAGTGAAATCCGGGCGCGGTTTAGGTGTTCAACTGAATCAGCTTTTCATTGGTATCTATAATGTCGATGGTGAATACTTCGCTATTGGCGATGTCTGCCCTCATATGGGGGGCACATTGCACCACGGTTGGTTAGATGGATGTGTCATCTCTTGCCCTCTGCACATGTGGGAATTTGATGTCAAAACAGGCAAGTCTGTCTGGCCTGGCGATGCAGATCTGGTCACTTATCCGGTCAAGGTTGAAGGTGAAGATATCTTAGTCGATATCGAATCGCCACCACAAAATGAGAACCAGACCTCTTAGTCCGACGGATCCTACGTGGACGCAAAAGGCGGCCGGCGCTGGCACCGCAATGATGAGCTAGCAGGGCAGTTGCAGATGTTGTACGAGATCCTCGTAATCGGCGGGTATGACGAATCCGATGCCCGCCGTTATCCGCAGCTGGCGTATACCATTTCCAGACGTTATGAGCCCATCAATGCCATAAAGGACGACGGGCGCCTCACCGAAATCCCCGGCATCGGTGCCAAAACGGTGGGGAGCTGTGATGCGGGGGGCTTGGAACGACAGTACTTTTAGCCTAAGCATGACTTCTCGCCCGGGTATCAATGGGTGGAATAGGAAGAGGTCCTACGGATTTCGTTGTGTTGTCTCCGTATCTCGTTAATTCTCCTTGGATTGCACAAAGAAGCGTCCTTTACCACTGTCAGTCCGACACAAACACTGCTCGCGGGCGTGGCAGAACCGAGCGAGAACGCATCTCGGCTAATTGCTGATGTTCAGCTTGGTGACGGCTTCCGCTAGAGCCTGGGCTTCATCATTGTGTGGGTGTGGGGGAGTCCAAGATGGGGAAGTCGAAATGAGTCAGGAGTCCCTGAAGCAAGTAGACTATGATTACAAAAACCGATTGGAGGGTATGATGCGGAAAATTAGTTGGATGTTGTTGGGTATGGATAGGGGGAGGAAGTCACAAAAATGGGAAGTGCTAGAGTATGAATGAATTAAGATTGGAAGTAGAGGATCTTAAGAAAAGATTGAGAGAACATCAAAAAAGTGCTTACGAGGCTAATGAAAAGCTGGCTGGGAGCGAATCAAAGATAGAAACACTTAAGAGAAAGGGGAAGGAAAGACGAAGAGTCATTAGGAAAGAACATCGAAGAGTCGTTAGGAAAGCTGACAGACAGGTGGCTAGACGGGAAGCGACAATAAAGGACCTTAAGAAAAAATTAAAAGAGCATCAAATAGGTGCTAGGGACCTGCAATAGGCCGGTATAAAACCGTCAGGTAAGAGGCCAATGCACCTCTTCTATTAGGGCTGGTGACAGCGGGAAGGTATGTGACTGCTGACCAGGCGGCCTATTGGGATGGGAAGAGTGAAACGGGTCAGGTTGTAGCCAGCGGCACTTACTTCTATCAACTTCGGGCTGGTGACTATACAGAGACCAGAAAGATGGTAATTCTGAAGTAAGTCCCAACCAACATTGTAACCACAATCGGC
>JASMLX010000314.1 GCA_030748495.1 Candidatus Poribacteria bacterium
ACGGTCTTTGGCAGTTTGATGGGATACGGTGGCAACAATTTGACAAATTATCAACTGTAGGAGTTCACCTTGTACAGGAAACGCTAGACGGAACTGTATGGGTTGGCACACTGACTCATGGTGTTTGGCAATTCGATGGACAGATATGGGATCAGCCAAAAGATTTAAGAGGCACTGAAGTAAGATCAATGATTGCCTCAAAGAAGACTAACAATTTATGGGTTGGCACCTTTGCTAAAGGATTATGGCAGTTTGATGGGGAGTCTTGGTTCCAACATTTTGAACCTTCTTGGGATGAGCCTGGGGATATTGCTATTTCTTACCTTCTAGAAACTAGACGAGGAAAAATTTTGGCTGGCACCTGGGGAAGAGGTTTATGGTCTTTTGATGGGAGCAAGTGGTATCAGGAGAAAATACCTATGCAAGGTAATATCATAGGGCGAATATGGGAAATCGAAAACGAACAAGTATGGATATATTACAGAGACGTTTTAAGATCAGATGGGCGTCCTGGTGCTTCTAGTAACTGGGGGATCTACAGATTTGTCGATTCCGCATGGGAAGAGGTCTTTTACCGCCGTAATGTCCCAGTAATGCTTGAATCTTCGGACGGAAGTATATGGGCTAGTATGTCAGTATGGTCGGGCGCAAATGAGTGGGGATTATGGCGCTTCGATGGTCGAAAATGGTATGAACAAGAAGAACTGAAGGGCAAAAAAGTAACGACTCTACTTAACATTGCTGATGGAAGTTTGCTGGTTGGAACTCAGGAAAATGGTCTTTGGAAGTTCGATGGCCAGAATTGGTATTCTTTTACAACTTTAGATGGGTTGCCTAGTCCGCGCATTGCAGCCCTCCTACAAGATCGTAATGGTATCTTTTGGGTCGGAACAGGGGCGGGAATGGCACGGTACCGTTTCAATAGCAACCCACCCATTATTGAGATTAAGACAGTGGATGGTGAAGAAACTGATTACTTTCAGGATCCAGATCGGGATTTGATCTATACCACGGGAAAATCGGGGGTTTTTGTCCAATGGAATGCGTTTGATAAAGAAACCCCAGCGGGTCGACTGACCTATCAATACCGAATGAATCAAGGTGATTGGTCTCTACCAACTGCTGCTACTTCTACTACCACCCCACCAATGGAAAGTGGGAAGCACACTTTTACCGTGCGGGCCATTGACCGTGATGCCAATCTTAGTCAATCGGACTCGTTTACTTTTCAAGTTGATCTGGAACGACCTGAAGTGCAAATTACCCTGCCTACAGACCAGACGATTGTTAGTGGCCGCCAAGAGAAAATCGTTATTCGAGGTACCGTCACAGACAAGGACTTAGATCAGTTTAGAGTGGAGGTTGCTCCTCTGGCAAACCCATCTCGATTCCAACTAGTTAACCAGGTGGAAGATGCGGGAAAGGCGGGGGGGCGTGATCGTCCGTTAGGGCTATGGCAAACCCAAAGGCTAGCGCAAACCGACTATCTGATCCGCCTTTCAGCCCAAGATAAATTAGGTCACCAGAAGTCCGACCAGATTCAGGTTACCCTCGACAACACTGTACCCTCCGTACAAATCACAGCTCCTAAAGACCAGGAACGAGTTTTAAAGCAATTTACTATTTCGGCTGCAACCAGCGATCTGCATCTCAATAGCTACCGTTTGGACTTTGCTTCTACTGATAATCCAGATTACACCACTACCTGGGAACAGATATTTGTCCAGGCTAATTTATACCAGCAGGAGAAAGATGAACAACTCAAGAAACCACAAGTGGCTGAGTTTGAAAAGGACTGGGAGGTACCGATTAAAGAGGGCGTCATCTGGCTGCGAGTAATGGCGACAGATATGGCCGGCAACAGCGCCAGCCAGATGATCCAGGTCAAGATTCCAACTACGTTACTAACTCGCCAGGGGGGCAGCGTCACACCAGAAGATCGACAGGCGGAACTCTATTTTCCACCCAAC
>JASMLX010000315.1 GCA_030748495.1 Candidatus Poribacteria bacterium
CTGACCTGGTGAGTCACAAGTGTCGAGAGGTGATCAAGAGTCGGATTCCTTCCTGGCCTGAGCTGCCTCTACTCCGTCGGTCAAAAGACTTCGGTCAGAGTTTGAGAGACTGGCTCATGTGGGTCACGATGCCGAGGTCTCGGCCGATGCGTTTGCTGGCTGATAAGGCGAATGATCTGCTCTTAAGATTTGGGGGGAATCCGAATATAAAAAGAAAGACTCAGGTATTTAGTTTAGATATTACAGACATTTGCGCTTAAGCGATCATACATGACCCCGCCGGTATAATGTCTAGGCCTGATTGCATCATTTCGAATTCGGTGTACCTCTGATCAATATGGAATTGGTTTGCAATTCCCGCGATAGTATCTATATTAAAATCGCAGATAGCGGTGATGTTAGTCTCTTCAGTTGCCTGAAATGAGCGGACAAATGATTGTCCCTGCGGTGCCAACTTTAAGCTTATTTTTCATCAGACTTAGCGTGTCTCCTCATTGCAGTGTAGGTTGATTTCGACCCTAGATTTCGGACCTAAAAGCCGTCCCAGTTTCTACTCCTTAAAACCCTCATCTTGTTGATGCTGCGTAGATGAAAAACCAATGGGTTGAGATTTCACATTGAAATCTTTTTAAGCAGAAACGGTACAAACTACATTACCCTTGAAAAATCACCGGGTTGTATTGCATATCACCCAGATGCGAGACATAATAGTTTTTGTTACCCAGGACGGGTTCCGCCTGCTCATCCCGCAGGTGCACCGCGAGGCTGCATCTTGCCCTATTGGAAATATTTTCTTGGCTGCCGTGGAAGGTTAAACTGTGATGAAGGCTAACGCCCCCAGCCGGTAAAAGAGCCGAGACCTCTTCCCACCTTTCCCCAGCGGGTATCTCGATGCTTGCTCGAAGTGTCTCCTGGTCCGAGTTGAAAAAATCACCCTGTCCCAGAAATCCCCAACAGTGTGACCCCGGTACGAGTTGCATCGGACCCGACTCCTCTTTCACATCATCCAATGCAATCCAAGCAGTGAACAGCCCTTCATCTCTCTGCCAATATTGCCAGTATTGCCGGTCTTGATGCCAACCCACGCGACCTGCTTTCTCTGAACCGGGTGGTTTGATTAGCAGTTGGCTGGCCCAAACTTGTACCATTTTAGACCCGGTCACTTCGGCAATACGCTCACCCAACGTGGATTCAACAAGCATAGCGTAAAGTGCATGATTGGCTAAATGTGCGTTATTAATCTTGCACAATTTACCGGGGTCGTAACCTGGATGCGAAGAGGGCGGCACGCCGGTATCGAAAGTCTCGTCACGTACGGCCAACAGGCCTTCTTGTGCGGTCTTAAGAAATTTCTGGTCGATGGTACGATCAGGTAAAAAACAAAATCCTTGCGCTGTGTATTGTACTTGTAAAGTCATAATATATTGGATCAAGAACCCTTTTCCCGTTTGGATTTTAACCACTACTCTAGCTGATTTGGTATTAAAAATCAAAGAGGGCAACACAACCTGATTTATACCCTCAATTCGACGCCACAACGGATTGACCAATTTTATTGATTACCTTATAATAGCCAATGTTTGGATAGGAACTTTGTCGCACCTGATTTTTGTATCCCCTAGCACCAGTGATTCTTGCAATTTTCATTTTTTCTAATGTTCATATTTTGTCAAGCAGAAAGATAAGACGAGGTCCGCATGAAGTTAACCCCTGACCTGCTTCTGTTTAATGACGGATCGCCGGTTGAAGCGAGTTCTTGGCCTGAGCGGCGACAAGAATTGGCCAATACCATTATCCCGGCTCAATTTGGTGGCCTGCCACCAGTCCATGAAAACATTGACATCATGCGGTATGCCAACAGCAGAATTTGTCATTGGCCTGGCGTCCTGTATAGGACATACCAAATTGGTGTTGGATTTAGCAAAACAGGGTGATCTCGTTAACCTTA
>JASMLX010000316.1 GCA_030748495.1 Candidatus Poribacteria bacterium
AAACTGAATCCAGAGATCTGATCAGCAACTTGGATATCTCTCATGATAGTCGACACATTGAGTGGTCGAAGTCCACTATATCATCTCTCCAGATTAGCAGAAACTTTGAATCTGGACCTGTTCTTCGATGATTCATTTTCAGCCGAGGGGTTCAATGATGATGCGGAAGGACGATTTCTTGACCCAGTCTATCAAACCGGGAGTATGGGTCTTTTCACCAGTTGTGCCTTACCTGCCGGTGATGTCTTTGCACTGGATTGATCTTGTTTTCACTTTCAGACCACCAGTTGCCGTCTCGATGGAGAATCCGCTCGAGAGGAGACTAAAGAGGACCCTTTTAGGCCTAAACATGGTTACCGCAAAGATCATCGGCCGGATCTGAAACCGATTGTATTGACCACATGATGTATTGATGATGAGATCCCGATTTTAGGCTCGGTCGAAAGTGGTAACGCTTCTGATCCGACTTTAAACCAGGAGTTACTGACCACAATCAGCCAACAACTAACCCCAATTTCAGACACGATAGCAACAGCTATCTAGATAGCTGATTCGGCACTCATGACCGAGGATAAGCTGAAATCGATGGCATCCATGTCATTTATTTTACGACTTCCAGTCACTGATGCCGTTGATGAAGAAGCGATTTGAAGAGCAGTTGAAGATGAAGAGGGGGAAGATGTTGGTGTTCTGGCTGACAGACCTTCAACCAAGAACCGTGTCCTTGCAACCTACCGCATCTGTGAACTCTATCGTGGACTGGTAGTTCACTCTTCAGCACATGATAAGCGAAGACAAAAAAGCTGGCACCAGAGCATCAGAAATCTCTAAATCAAACCCGTCAAGAGATCAAAGCGATCCACAAACTCACCTTTGCCTGCCGTGCAGATAAGCAATTCGTTTACGCGCCTTAAGTTTTCCTGTTCATCAACTTGAAGTGAATGTTGAAGAGAGAAAGATTTTTGCACCAGGACGTCCAGTTGTCAATGGAGAGGGTAAAGTCAAATCCTTGAGATGCGGTATCTCTATCAAAGTTGAAGAGAACAAAGCTGCCATTGAACGGGCTCAAAGATGGTTCGGCTGTTTTGTCATCAGGAGTAATATGGCGGAAGAGGGAGAGAGCGTTGGTACTGGGACGGAATTATTGAGAGCCGATAAAGAACAGCATGGGGGCGAAAAAACTTGGCATTCCTGAAGGATCCGCTCATTGTTAACCGACTCAGGCTTAATATGCCTGAACCTCTGGAGGCACTTGGTGCAATATTGAGACGCCATGTCACCCAAACTCAAGAAGAACTAGTGGGGCTCAATCAAAAGAAGACAACTCGGCCAACGGCAGATCTGATCACTAGACATTTCAACCCACTCATGGTGGCTAAAATAGGGCACGAGCGAGTTTGATTACCATCTCTGACTTTAACTCAGAAGCTGTAGCTAAAAGCACTTGGACTCGAAGAGTCTATCTTGCGTCAATTTTCTGGCGGTGAGCCAGAGATGAACTCAACATCAGAGCAGAGTCGACTCAAAGACCTAGAAATCAAAATTTAACAGGTGTTGGAGATGACAATGCTTAAAATATCAAAAAAACCGATCACAATCTGTGCCAAATGTGAGTTAGAGTGTAAGAAGTTGCTCGAAGTACACAACAGGCCCGATCGCGCCTGACGCCTACACACGTCTGCTTGGACGGCTTGAACCCAAGCTTGAGGAGTTGTAAAAGTGAAAAGCCTAGTTCAGCTCGATTCGGCTTATCTTGTGACTGACGATTCGACACTAGATAACCATTGGTGCGAGTTAACAGCCGGTCATGAGAACATCCCATCCCACCCTTAATCCGAGATAGCAACACATTCTCGATTGACTGCAGACAGAAACTCATGACCACCTTCGATTTTAT
>JASMLX010000317.1 GCA_030748495.1 Candidatus Poribacteria bacterium
ATCACCGCTTCCAACAAGCGAGGTATTATATCGGTTCGGCGATAGTGGAAAAGGCGGTCGATCTGTTAGTTTGCCGCCGACAGAAATTGAGAGGGCAAAACTGGAGTCGGACTGGGGCCGACCGCCTTCTATGTTGGCGACAAATGATTCTCAATCACCAATGGGACGATTACTGGCAACTGCCCAAAGCGGCCTGAGGTTCTATTCCCATCCAGGCACTCTATTCTTGACGCTTACCTATGCCACCATGTCATCGATTATCGGACATTATCACCAATCCAACACCCCCTTATACCTCTCTTTTAATCTATGACTTCGAACTGTTTAACGAGACACAAGAGTGCTCAATCTAAGGGTTCAAATATTGGTGCTGACAGCTGGTCGGTTGATGCCGAAGAAGAAGACCTGAAAAACAGGCATAACTTTCAGGTGACTACCACATAACTACCTGATAACAGCCTGGGCAAATTCATGTGAATTTAAATCGGTTTGTCGAGGGGGATCTATCTACTGGAATGACCAGACGCAATCCGGAGAGCAAGTGACTAGCGGAACTTACTTCTATACACTGAAGACAGCAGGTTATGTGTCCACGCAGAAGATGATTATCTTGAAGTAGAATACGGGTTCAGCTGGACCTTTGCTGAGGATATCCACCCCACGAATCGCAATCTGCCACGGTGGTCCCCCTTGTAGGGATATCGTAGCTATTGCCAAACATGGAAGTACATCCCCCCATCCAGAAAGGTGTAGTCTAAAACCAAACCCACACAACATCCATGCTGGCCTGGACTAGACTTCAAGCTAGTGTGGATTGGTTGTTGTGCCTGCATTACAGTACTCATGTCTAGACCTCAGAGACTGCAATAGTGCGAACCGCTTCGCTCCAGTCATCCCAGAGCCCCGGCCCCTCCGGGCGAGGCTCTGGCGGTGGAACTTCTGGCCCGAGTTCAAGTCCGTGGAGTTCTCTCACGTTGGGCGGTGGCGATGGTCGTGGGCCTTTGACATAACGGCCGTTGTATGCTCTGTCATAGACAGACTTTTTGTAAGCATCATAAAGAATCATCTGTCGAATCTGCGGAGGGCTGCTGTAGTTCGGCGTTGCCGAGTGGAACATTCGTCCGTGCCACAAGACCACATCTCCCTCATCACCAAAAAACTCAAAGGGTTCAATGTCGGCGAGTGCGTCCTTGAGACCTGTCTTTTGCTTTGGCCGAGGATGTGGCCAAGCAAATGCGGCCGCACCGCTTTCCGGATGAGGCGAGTGCAGTATCGAATAGCGAGCCAGATCTACAGAGTCCGGCTCTACTTGGTAGAGCAAGTAGTGACTACCTGGGAAGAGGACAATACCACCGCCGTCCTTTGGAACCTTATCAACGTATGCGCTCGCTACCAGATGCATTGGCTCCGGGTCAATGTGTGCACCCGCACGGGCAGCATCCGCCAAAGCAGGTGAATCGCTGGTACGCTCTCTCGGCAGCACACAGTACATACCACGCAACTCCTTACCGCCCCAAACCGGCCAGCCACGTAACCGGCTCCCACGAGGATCTGGATCGGCCGCTGAGGAACTGACCTCTGGTGTTACAACTTCACCTTCACCGAGGAGTTGCTCAAACCATGGAAACACACGGCGTGGAAGCAAGTTGATTAGATCCTCGTCGCCAGAAAGTTCACGCAATCGCCAGCTGTGGCCACCGGTGCGATCATTCAGGCCATCAGGTGTGCTTTGGCGATCTGCCTCGGGTAGACCGTTTAACCAGGTTTTAGGATCATCCCGGCGCAAATGAATTGAAGTGTTCCCTGCCCACAACCTGTCCCGCGCGGCAGCACAAAGTTTGGGGTCGAGGATATTTCGTTTCACCAGA
>JASMLX010000318.1 GCA_030748495.1 Candidatus Poribacteria bacterium
ACACCATAATCGTCTAGGAATTTCGTGTAAGATTTGCTGAACTCAGTTCCAAGCGCTGAACCACTGCGACGGGCGCCCAGAGATCTATCAAAATTGGAAAGTGTGTTTTTGCCCAACGTTGATTTAGTTTTAATCGCGCATACATGAGAGGATTAAAAATGAGAGAGTTAGCTAGTTTGTTGGTATTGGTTGTTTGGGTGGGTTTAGTTCAGGCTGAAGATACCAGAGAAGTGGTAGTTGAAAATGCCAAGGAACTAAAGGGGATTAAAACCAAAAACATCACCTGGAGGAAAGATGGGGCTAAGATGATTTTAGTACCTGGTGAGTATGAGGAAAAGAAAACCTATAACCGTCTTGGAAAACCCATTACCAAAAGAGTAAAAGTTGCAGGGAGTCTGGGTGATTACTGGATGGATGCAACGGAGGTGACGGTTGGTCAATTCAAGAAGTTTTTAACATCGACGGACTATCAATTTGAGGGTGAATGGTGGGAAGTTATCTATAAATACTCACCCACGGACAAACATCCGATGATTTACGTTTCATGGCATGATGCAGTTGCCTTCGCTACATGGGCGGGGAAAAGATTGCCTACTGGGGCGGAATGGGTATTCGCAGCCAGGGGAGGACTGATTAGTAGAGGGTATCCATGGGGAGACGACGAGACTGAGGCTCGAGATTATGCAAACTTTGCTGGGACTGGTGGTAAAGACGAGTGGGATGAATCCACAGCACCTGTGGGTAGTTTAAGTCCAAACGGTTATGGTTTGTATGATATGGCAGGTAACGTTTGGGAATGGTGTCAGGATTGGTATAGTGGTGGCAAAGACTTCAAAGTGTGGCGTGGGGGGTCTTGGAACTTTGCTGCTGACTTCCTCAGTGTTGCTTCCCGCAACAACAGCCGTCCGGATACTAGATACTACTACCGTGGATTTCGCTGCGTGTCAGGATTGGATGAGAAATAGGATATCTCATCTTCCACGCCTAGCCCAACGCTTACTTAGTACCTGTCCGGTATTATCATCGGCACAACGAATTACTCCGGCTCTTACAGGTGCACTAGCTCTAGATTCAGATTTGAATTTGGGTGCTCACAATCTGGAAGGAGTTGCTTGCGAAAAAGGGGGGCTTAATGACTATGATATCAGCCATTGTCCTTAAAACGGCAGCCCCAGCCTATTGCTTCAATAGATTACTCTTGGGATACTGGTATCAATCTAAATCCCTGATAAATTGAGTTCCTCGGTCAGGTGACAGGCTTCAGAATGGCTGGCCGATATTTCTCGTAATGGAGGTTCCTCTTGTTGGCACTGCTCTTTGGTGTAGTGACGGCGGGTTTGTAAAACACAGCCCGGTGGCAAATTGCCGGGGTCAGGGGAAGAAGATTTGAGCGGAATTCGGTTTTGTCGTCGATGGCCGCTGTTTTTTGGGGTTAGCCAAATACAGGACTTCAGTATATGGGGGGTGGGACGCCGTAGCAATTCGTTCCGTTCAGCGTATTCGACTAACTCACCCACGTACATGACGGCAATCCGGACAGCCACATAGCGAATCACCACCATATCGTACGAAATGAATGGGTAGGTTACGACGGTGATCCGGCTTGACAGATATACTCAATCCATTTAGGTTTTCGGGATTTCTGATTTTGTTTTCGTAAATTATTGAATTAATTTATTATTAATCA
>JASMLX010000319.1 GCA_030748495.1 Candidatus Poribacteria bacterium
TGACTAAAACGAGAATAGTATCTCACTCGCTTTTTTTCAAATACTAGCTGTTGCACTTACAAAAAAATCCGCCAAAGATATTAATAAACGACCCATTCTGATAAAGACTTTTCTATTCAACTTCATTTTTGCTCCTTTAAATCACCTACATAGTGGCAGACTGCTTTTAGCCCCTCTGATTCTTGCGGGCTTCCTTGCTCTGGTAACCGTTTTCTACTGCTACTGCTGTCTAGACGCATTAAGATCTACAGCATTAGGTGTATATAGATAAGAGGACCAACTTTCCAGTCTGGACGAACATTAGGCGGGCCAACATCGGCACAACGGCCACATTTATGCTGCACCTACGGCACCAATGTCATAACAATTTTCACCCGTTCTAATTCCGGTTGGACGACTGGCACAGAAAGTAAAAATCAAGCAAAGTAGGAGATTTAAGAAGGAAAAACTAGTTGGGGAGAAGAAAAGAGTACCAGCAGGGGGTTAATACCCGCCTGATTGCCCCGTACACGAGTTATCTATTGCGCGGGTTTGAATAAGTCAAAATTATCTACGAACTCTGGCACTCCATATTTGGCAGTATACTTACTCTTCCATGAGGGCTTAGTCCCAATACTTAGCACTCATCTTTCACTCAGTTTTGTGGCCGACTGATCAGTAGTAGTAAAATTACAGTCTATAGGGGTTACCTCACATCAACCACACATCGAAATCGGTGGCCGTAGAACCTATAATCCGGAGGGCCGGCTTTATTGTCGAGGGCCCTCACCCACTATCGCATAACCGAGCATACCACAAGCCTACGGGGCTCGCGCTATCCCATAACAGTTCAAGTGAGATATCTTTCAATGAGGCCTCTGCAGGTGGACTACGGGGTGGCAGGGGTTACACTATCCGGCGCCTTTCCGCCGTTAATCTGAAAACCATACCGATCGTTACCCTGATGTGGGCCATAACGGATAATCAGTATTCGTCTTTGGCCTGGATTGACTCGACGGGCTGAACCATGTGCCAGGCAATCTACAAAACAGGCCGCATCACCGACTTGCAGTTGGACTTCCACTGCCGCTGGCACTTCAATCCAAAGATGGCGCTCTCTCTTTTAGTGATGGCTGAAGGGTGTTAGATTTGTGGCTGCCTGGTATGATCATCGTCGCTCCATCTCCTGATCCCACACCATTTAAAGCTAATAGAATGTTTATCTGCCCACAACGGAACTGGGTTCGAACTCGACGTTTACTAGCACCGGAGCATATCTGACTGGCTTGGCCGTGGCCACGGATATCGTCAAACGAATCATCAATGAATTAACCATCATCGCCACCGATGAAATAGTTGATGTGGGATAACCAAGAGGGGTGATCAATTAATCCTTCAAAAGTAGGTCCCATTTCAAATAGATTGTGCAAATGATAGGTTTCGTCCCGTCCGGAGTGACAATAGACCTAACCCCGCCAATGTCCTGGTTCCAAATCCAGATATGAGTCCAGCAAATCATTAAGTTCTGACAGATGAGTTTTACCGATAGCCTGAGGGAGACAAATATATCCTCGCAGATCGAAGAGATACTAGACCTCTGGCAAAAAGAGGGAAATATTAGAATTAAAGGATCAGATCGCAACAGATCAAAGGTCGATCCGAGTCAGATTTC
>JASMLX010000031.1 GCA_030748495.1 Candidatus Poribacteria bacterium
AACATCAGCCGCTGAAACACTTTCAACATCAGCCAATATCTTTGTTGGTCAGACGGAAGCACCATTGATCATCAGACCATTTATCAAGGATATGACTCAAAGTGAGTTGATGGCGGTGATGACAGGTGGGTTTGCAACCATCGCGGGCGGTGTGATGGCTATTTATGTTAGAATGCTGTCGGATCATGTACCCAACATCGCTGGACATCTATTAGCAGCCAGCGTGATGAGTGCCCCCGCGGCATTAGCAATATCAAAAATTATGATCCCCGAAACGGAAACACCAGTCACGGCCACCACCAATCAAATCAAGATCGAGCGGACCGACACCAACCTGATCGAAGCAGCTAGTCGAGGGGCGTCTGAAGGCATGCACTTAGCACTCAATGTTGCTGCCATGTTGATCGCTTTTGTGGCTATCGTTGCACTTGTCAATGGGATTCTTTCAACAGTCGGACTCAGTTTAGAACTGATATTTGGTTATCTCTTCTCTCCATTTGCTGTCTTCATGGGCATACCATTTTCCGAAGCCATGTCTGCCGGCACCTTATTGGGTGAAAAGATTGTCCTTACCGAATTGATTGCCTACACCAACTTTGCGCAACAGATGTCGAGTGATGTGTTTTCGGATCGGAGCACGATTATTTTATCCTATGCTCTCTGTGGTTTTTCCAACTTCGCTTCAGTTGGCATTCAGATTGGCGGGATTGGAGGAATCGCACCTGAACGACGAATCGATCTCGCTAAAATTGGTCTACGGGCAATGATTGCTGGTGTTTTTGCTGCCAATCTGACCGGTACCGTGGTTGGTTTACTCATTTGGTAGATCACTTGTAGAGGACTTGAAGGACATGATTCAGGCCGTTGACCACATCAATTTAGTGGTATCAGATCTCGAAAGATCAGTCGATTTTTATACCGAGGTCTTGGGGTTTCAGGAAACGCAGCGAGCCTATCTGGAAGGCGAGTGGGCCGAAACTATCATCGGCTTGAAAGGAATCCAAGCCAACGTAGTTTACGTGGTGGCTCCTGCAGGTGAGCCGAGGTTGGAGTTACTACAATATCAGTCACCCCTCGGAGTCTCAATTTCAGCCACTGCCATACCCAACACGCACGGATTGCGACATCTAGCACTACGAGTTGATGATATTAATGAAGCTGTCAATCGTTTGCGCGCAGTGGGAATAGAGCCTGTTAGTGATCCGGTGACTGTGCCGACTAGCGTCATCACACATGAAATTGGGCACAAGATCTTATGCTATTTCCATGACCCGGACGGCGTACTGTTGGAGTTAACCGAATATCGACACGGTCGAGTGCCTGAATAACTTGTTGACACTCCTCTCTAATTTCACTACAATAAACCCTGGATTTTTCAGATCGCCTTTCAGATCTATACCCGTACCATAAGCTTTTTCACAACTAATCGGTAGGTGAGTAATGAACGACAAATCCCCGGCTAGGGCCAAAGTCATATTTGACCAATTCAGCCATCTTCAAGAGTATCACAAAAAAGAGACTCGTCGCACTTTTCTCGGTCAGTCAGTCAGAGGAATTGGCTCTTTAGCCTTAGCTTCACTCTTAAATCCGGATCTGAGCGAAGCTTCCATCGGTGCAACCCAACTCCCAAAATGGAAAGGCGTTACTAATCCAACTCACTTTCAGCCTAAGGCTAAACGGGTGATCCACCTCTGCATGGCGGGAGGCCCATCTCATCTAGAGACGTTAGACTATAAACCAAAGTTGGCAGCGATGGATGGGCGGCCAATGCCGAAATCTTTTACTAAAGGACAACCAATTGCACAACTCCAAAATAATAAGGAATTAAAATGTCTCGGCCCTCAGTATCCATTCGCTCGACACGGCCAATCGGGACAGATGATAAGTACCGCTTTCCCGCATATCGGTGGAATTGCCGATGACATCTGCATCATCAATTCCCTGCAAACTGAGCAGATTAATCACGATCCCGCCCACACTTTTTTCAACACGGGTACCGGCATCTCCGGACGTCCCAGTATGGGATCCTGGTTGTTATACGGCTTAGGTAGCGAATCTAGTAATTTACCCGGTTATGTGGTGCTGATCTCATCTGGTGGAGGACAAGATCAACCCATTGCCACCCGACAATGGCACAGCGGTTTTCTACCCGGGCAATTTCAGGGGGTTCAATTCCATTCGGCCGGTGATCCAATCCACTATGTATCTAATCCACCAGGGGTCAGCATGGACCAGCAACGGGATGTGGTCGATGCGATTACGAAACTGAATACCATTCATAACCAAACTGTAGAGGATCCAGAAATTGCGACCCGGATTAGCCAATATGAGTTGGCATTTCGAATGCAGACCAGTGTGCCAGAATTGACGAATGTTTCTGACGAACCCGCACACATCCGCGATCTTTACGGTGCAGAGCCTGGAGACGGTTCTTTCGCTTCCAATTGCCTACTTGCAAGGAGGCTTGTCGAACGAGGAGTTCGTTTTGTCCAACTCTATCACCGTGGATGGGATCATCACGGCAACGTCAAAGGTGGCATCGAAATCACATCGAGATTAGTAGATCGCGCTTCTGCGGCGCTGATTACTGATCTTAAGCAACGGGGAATGCTGGATGATACACTTGTTGTCTGGGGCGGTGAGTTTGGCCGAACACCGATGGCACAGGGCACAGGACGGGACCACCACATTCGCGGGTTCTCCATGTGGATGGCGGGAGGTGGTATCAAAGGTGGCATTACCTACGGTGCAACCGACGAACTTGGTTATTATGCAGTCGAAAATATTGTTCATGTCCACGATTTCCATGCCACCATGTTACACCTGCTCGGAATCGATCATAAAAAACTGATCTATCGTTTTCAAGGTCGGGACTTTCGCTTAACAGACGTTCACGGAAACGTGGTCAACTCCATTCTCGCCTAAAATCCGTTTCCCACAAATCTGTGCCAACCGAGAGTTGAACTGTGCGTCAACTACTGATCTACATTTTAGGGTTGGTCATTTGCACGGCGGTTGCGATATTTCTAACCTTCAACCGGATGAAGCAGAACTATCAAGAAACACCTGTTGAGAAGTTTCTTAACTCTCGCCAGCAGGGCGAGTCGGATTCAAAATTAAGCTCAGAACCTAATCCCACACCAACTCGGAAGATTATTGACTTTGGTCGTGGTGTTGGTACAGCAGCAGAGGGAATTAGAGTCAATACTGCCGATAGCGATGCGACCCGATTCGTCGAAGTTCATCTCCAACTTATCCTCCTCAGAAACAACCGAAACGCGTTTCTGGTTGATGAACCACCAACTGATAACCAAAAACTACTTCAGGAGATCTTCTGGGCAGCAGCTTGGGATAAGGCTATAGAAATTATCGGTGAAAAAACCGCTTTTGAGTTACAACAGGAAGCGATTAAACTGGAGCTGAAAGAATCCCTGAAAGAAGAACTTAATCGATTACTGGGTGATAGTGAATCGGTTCAAGACGTAATTTACAAAGACTTTAAACTGCAATAACTTCTACATAAGACTGCAGATCGTCGAGATTAAGATCCAATCCTAATCTTTCTCCAGATCGTATCTCGACTGAAGTGGTCGAGATCAAGCGACAGGAAACTGAACTGATCCAACTCCGAAAAACCAGTAAACACGAGAGAAAGAGGATAAAGGCTAAAAATTAACTCTGAAAGCCACAAATGGGTAAGCTGCTAGATCGCTACGGTATTTTGTTATACGGAGCGATACGATAAGAAACGGTATATATAGGTACTGTTTCCTCCTTGATGCGTTGACAACAATTTGAGGTTGGAGAGTATAATACATCGTGAACACTTACAGAACGGCTATTATCGGTTGTGGGCGAATGGCACATGGTCACGCGAAGGCGTATCAAGAAGCGGGCATTCCTCTGGTGGCCGTAGCCGATATTTCTGAAGAGGCACTGACGCGCTTTCGTGATCAGTTCGGCCAGTGGCAAATGTATACTGATTACAGGCAGATGCTAGATGAAGTTCGCCCGGACATTATCTCAGTCGTAACCCATGACCAACTGCATTGCCCAATGGTGGTTGATGCAGCTGAATGCGGCGTGCAGGGCATCGTCCGCGAAAAACCGATGGCGATGACCCTTGAAGAAGCTGATCGCATGTTAATGGCGTCTATCCGGTACCCAGCTGACCATCAGCCATCAACGCTACTATACGCCGCAGTATGCTCAAGCGCGGGAACTTCTCTCATCGGGTGCGGTTAGCACTGTACGTTCAGCAGAAGCCTATCTTTTGCCGGGTTGCATTCACACTGATGGGACACACACGATTCACATGCTATTGTCGCTATTGAGCAATCCACGGGTTTTGCATCTCCTAGCGCAAGTCGACGGTCATTCCGGTCACGTTTACTATGGTCACCGTGTGGAGAATGCAGGTGTTGCGTTCATTGCCTTTGAACAAGGTATCCATGCCCACCTCAACTGGGGGTTAGCTTCCCATCAACCGAGAACACCGTTGCACCCGTCACCGGATTTCCGTTATCACGGTTTCATCATTCATGGCGAGACAGGAAGGCTTGAACTGGACGGCGATGGTCCGGTCGGCGACAGACCGATTTTGCGAATCGTGCGGGGAACTGAGATTGAAGCTGTCAACCTGCGACCTGGCCAGTCTTCGATTAGACTGGAAATAGAAGATCTAGTAAGTTCTATCGAAACCGGTGCGCCGCATCCGCTTAGTGGGCAGAATGGTCGTGACGTGCTAGAAGTGATCATAGGAATCTACGAGTCCGCACGACGCAGGCGTGTAATCCAATTTCCTTTTGAAGTGAAAGAGAATCCATTTCTGGCGATGTGTGAGGCGGGAGATTTCCCCTCTTGATGAAAAGTGATTGGTTGATCAGACCCATCCAATTTGTCAACAACGCTGATCGTCACCTTTAACTATCGCTCGAAAATCGGTATTATTTTTCCTATTGCTTAAGCTGTTGGTTAATGTGCCAAAGTTAACTATGAAACAGTAGAGGCCTACGATCGCCAGTTTGAATAGTCATTTTCGGAAAACTTGTTAGCAACGCGACACATCTTCTTTCATTTCCCTCAAAACTCAAACGATCACGAGAGTTTAGATAGGAGATGCTCGATCGTCTTTTCCAGCATTGGAGCCGTCCCAATGCCACCGATCGACGACATCGCTGCCCACGTTTCGTAACCTCCCTGGTTGCTCAATGCATCATCGGTGCAAATATAGCCGATGTAACCGTTCGCTAGACTTACCACAAAATTCGGTTCTCCTTTAGTAATCGTTTTGATCGACTTTCCGATCTCGACAAAGATCTCGCCCGGCAACGCACTAATCATCGCCTCGCCGATCCTTAAGAGTTGCACTTTGGCCGAAAGTTGATCCGGCAGCTTTGCCAGTCGTTGGCATTCATGCGCATAAACATCGACAAGGTTTTTCGGAATCGGCTGACCGACCACCCAACTGAACGGACCATTTTCGTAGTTAAAGTTTGGCGATGCCCCCAATATTTCCGTGGCCGTTGCCAGATCCTTTTCCGTGATCGATTTTCTCGGTATTGTCATTGTCTCGATAGCCGACGTAAGTTCGATCTCCGACCTCAACGTCATAAACTGCATTTCGGTAATGAAATGCCCTGCCAGTACGTTGGCCATTCGGATTGCTTGCTGGTGTCCGCGATCCTGCCACTTCGTCTGACCGCTGAAATCAATATTGTTGATCTGCCCCGAGGCAGCGTTCCAGATCATTGCCACGCATGTTTCGCCGATATAACGTTTCATCAAGCGTGAGAAATGACCGAAATAATCTGCTGAAATTGTACTACCGTTGTCTGTACCGACATAGTGAAGCGAGAAATTCGCTACGGCAGAGATCGGGGTTCCATCGTTAGCTTGGACGTAGATCATCGATAGTTCTGGGTCAATTTCACTGACCGGTCGAACGAGGTCTGGATTTTCAACGCCTGGATTCATCACGACATTTCCATTTTTCAAAAACCATCGGCGATAAAAAGAGATACGATCTTCAATCGCAACCGCAAAACCGATTTTCGCTGGCCGTAAACGCCGAAGTGCCAATTCGACCGAATCAGCAATCTTCAAACTTACCCCATCGGTGTAGCTATGGTCTTCATCGACACCGAGCAGATCTGAAGTCGCAACGCCGGTGTGTGTATGTGTAGCATTGATCATTACGTTTTCGGGTGGGATCTCGCAACGCTCGGAAATCCTCCTCTTTGCATGCTCGGAAATTTTTTCGGAGACCACAATCAGATCACAGGTAACGAATGCGAGCGTAGTTATACCGTTTTGCAAAACCAACGACCTGGCTAGCAGTTCGTCGTCAATACCAGTTGCGTACCGTGGACGAAAACCTCCGGGGATCGCTGTCCCCAGTGGTGGAGTGATATTGGCTGTTGCACTTCCAGCGGAAAGTTTCAGACTCATTTCGATCCTCACTAGATCTATTCTGTAGGTTAAAAAACTGAGATAACCCAGCTAAAATAATAGGATATCCTAATTTAAACGGACGGCGTTGTAAAGGCAGGAACCGGAGTTCAAAAAATATACCAGTAAAGTCAGTAGCTAGCGGTAATAGACGGTGCAAAAGCACAAATTATATGGACTTTTTCCCATTTACCAAGGGGGATAGTATCGACGTTTTCTTCTCTGAAATACTAGAACGTACAACGTTAATAACCCCTGTGACCAACCGGTTAAGTTAGACATGGTAAATTGTGGTTTGTTTCGTCCAGAACCTATTATATCGCTGTGTTATCGGTTGACTTTGTCAATAGCGTGATCAGATAAGCGGTAATCGTATTTTAAGCACGTTACTTAAATTGATTATATAGCATCTATACTTATCCAGGTAAATCCGCCTTTTTTCAGTGCGTCATTATCGCTGTCAATAACCATAAGATATACCTCACGCCGGATCAAGTCCGAAACATCCCAAAACCGAGTAGCAAACGCATCTTGAGTTGGCGGCGAGACTGTTCTTAAGGCTTCGTTAGTCAAAATATCTTTGAGAAAACGTTTGTTTGGTCTGAGTGGGTCACGATCCCACCCGTTCAGAGAGAAGCCAATCAAACGTCTGGTAATCGCGAATTTATCTGATCTTAGCATCCTGGTCGCTTCCTCTCCACCCACTAGCGATTCGGCATATTACCGTCAATCCGCTAACCGTTAAATTTCCTTGTTTCAAAATCGCTATTTGTCACCGCTGGCTCCCCAGTACCATCATAGTAAAAACTAAATACTTCTTGAATATCGCTGCCGGAGGTAAGATAATACTCTCTTTCGGGATAGTAATCCACCATCAGTTTGCTCTTGACGCCTAGATCACGAACGTATATGATCTCGCTGTCCAACTGGGGAGAGTTCAACGCCAACGCAGAGCCATAAGATGAATTGACAAAGACCATAGCATAGCATTGCTGATCTTTTCTCTTCTCACTACTCGCTGAACTTTGGTATTAACACTCCAGTAATCGTCTGAATACAATTTGACTAACGCAGATGCAAAAGCCAACGGTCAGCGACAAAAAATAGCGTAGGTCGCTTCTGGGTAACTTGGCTTGAAACCGCTCCTTCATAATATCACCCGCGACGCACCTTTCGGGCAACCATCTACACAGATAAGCAAGGGCAGAATATGGCCCGAAAAGTATAAACAGTAACCCCAATGTGGATAGCGTGAGATACAGGACTATAGCTAGTCTATTTCTGGTGGGATACAACGCAGAAATGAACACGGCAAGCAGTAGTAGAATGCTGATAGATCTCCTTGGTGGCGAACGCATAGTCCAAACAAAGCCTTTCCGCCCTGATGATGAGACGCACACCAGCAAGGTGAGGGAAAGCAGTATAAAAAAGAATACATGCGTACCGGCGGTCGTGACAGACTGGTTGAGTATGGGAATATTTACGGTGACTGGATGATGCTGACCGGAGGTTGGACCACCTCTCCAGATGTGACAATGTTGGTGGGGTTCCATGGGCTATGGTGTGGAATAGCTAGGGTAAGAAGCAGAATTCCAACAAGGAGAAAAAGCAGCCTTAAAAATCTAGTCACCATAAACACTTTGCTTTTATTGCACCCATGAGTTAAATTCACATTATTCGAGAACAGCAGGTCATTTCAAACGGCTATTTTTTGGGCTGAAATACCGGTTGACGCCGAAACTTTTAATCGCCGGTCGTTATGAATTATTCAACTCTACTCGAAACGAAAATAACGATTCTACTTGGCGGATTGCAGTCACATCGCAGTGCAAGTTCAAGTCAAACTTTTTTTGAATAGAGCCAAATGAAAACAGTCTTAGCTATTTGGGTCACTCTGACTGGAATTGTATCAAACGGCTGTGAGGTTGAAGAGGTCAAAGACCGGCAACCTTACTCAGAAAAAAGGGTCCCGGATGCAAGCAGTCATTTCGACGAAATACTCAAGCGCCACGTCGGGGTAAATGGTTGTGTCGATTACGCCGGTATCCGTCAAAACCCGTTTCAGTTGATTGCGTTTGTCCGTTTTCTCGAAGCAATAAGCCCTGAAAGTCATCCAGATCTATTCCAGACACCGAACGACGAAAAATCTTACTGGATCAATGCTTACAATGCGCTGATAATGAAATCGGTTACCGATCACCCAGAGATTGACAGTGTGAACGATATTCAGTTTGCGAAGGGGATCTTTTGGCGAGGGAAATTTATTCTGGGTGGCAGGTCATATACACTTCTACATATTGAGAATTCAATTTTGCGCAAGCGTTACAAAGATGCACAAATCCATTTCGCTATTAATTGCGCTTCGAACAGTTGCCCACCATTGGGCAATCGGATCTTTTTGGGTGACCAACTTGATGAACAGTTAGATCAAAAAGCAGCGCAGTTTATTCAGGATCCAACCAACGTTCGCCTTGACCAGGCCAACCAGGAGATTTGGGTGTCCCGTCTTTTCAAATGGTATCAGAGGGATTTCGGCCAAAACTCCCGCCAACTAAAATCTTACATTCTTCAATATCGACCAGATTTGACTGAGAGTATTGCTGATAAAATACGGAACGACTACAAAATTCGCTATTTTCAGTATGATTGGGGATTAAACGACCTGAATGAGAAATAGCCTTAGTAATTTTTCGGTTAAACTTAATCCGGGTTCCTTATCTCGTACCTTTGGCAAAAATATCTATGCCAGTTGTGATAAGAGTTCTTGCGTAATTGGAGGTGGATTATATCTTCGTCGATTATAACAGAGAACTAGATAACAGTACATCCTCGCCGCAACAAACAAAACTCCAACAATTGATGAAAAAGCATGTTTTCACCACCTGAGTTTCAATCCCGTGATCGCCGATTGCGCGTAGTCAGAGCAACCAAAATAACTAAAATAACAGACTCGCTAATCGGTGTTAAATCTAGATCTGTTTAAGAGCAGGTCCGATGTACCCATCGGCGCCCGAATTTTTCATAAAGCAGATAAAAAACATACCTCTCCAGATAGAAATCAGCACAATCATTTGTATCCCTTGAGGCAAATGATATCGGCAAAAGTGATATCAGCATGAGGTATCAGTTAGTATGGAGAGATTGGTTCAGTTCGATTACCTTGGTATTCGGTCGACAAATAATTTGCCCTGTTCGTGAATCTCTGATAAACAGGTAATGCTCTCGCCCCGACAATTCGATGGCCTTGACGATGTTATTTCCATCCGCTACCGGGTTACCCATTAAATCTACTGGTTGACCTTGGCTATCAACCATGGCGATTTTCATGCCGGCTGTGATATAGAGTCCTGCCTCAACGGTGCAGCCAGTCCCCAAAGAGATTCCGATTCCTGCATTAGCTCCCAGAAGACAATTTTCCTTGATTTCAATGACATGTTCGTTACCACCTGACAGTGTTCCCATGATTGAAGCGCCACCACCAATATCGGTGCTATCCCCAATAAAGACGCCGGCGGAAACCCGACCTTCGATCATAGCTGTGCCACTGGAGCCAGCATTGAAATTGACAAATCCGGCCGGCATGACGGTCGTTCCCTCTCCCAAATAGGCACCTAAGCGAACGCGATTACCCGAAGCAATGCGGACCCCGCTCGGCAGATGATAGTTCACCAGATAGGGAAACTTATCGATGTGAGAGATCTGCAGATTCTCGCCCTTTAGGAGAGAGGCTAATCTGATCTGCGGAACGTCTTCAGGCAATAACGGCCCTAAGTTCGACCAAGCTACATTATTCAACTGTCCAAAGGCACCTTCCAAAGAGAGCTGGTGAGGTTTGGATAACCGGAAAGAGAGGCAGTGCAACTTGAAATAGGCCTCCTCTGACGACTCAACGGGCAGTGACGGGTCGTGCAAGACCATCAGGATGGTGTCGATATCGTGGTAGCTGTTGGCGCCGCTTTGCGGAGAGTGGGCCAGTTGTTTCAACCCGTCTTTGAATTCAGTTGAGATACTGGACAGCGAAGAAAAAAACAGATTTACGCTGGTTAACTGTTCTTTCGAGATGGAAATAAAACCGTTTTCGCCCGGGAGATCCAGACCGATTCTGTCCAGGTCTTCTCTATTTATACTTTGAGGCGGCAAAAAAATAACATCGAGTGTTTTCAGGTCTCGACAACGCCGAATGCCGATACCGAACATCAGTTGGTTTGTCAATTTGGTACTCCTACTATTTCTTGGGTTTAGTATTTTGTTTGGGGGCAATTAGAACTGAGAATTCACTATTCACTACTAGGCCGGGCTTAATTCGGTGATCGAAAATGTGCTAATTGACGTAGAAGATGATAGTAAGCGACCATATCCTCAACCCGAATATATTCATCTGGTTTATGGGCTTGAGCCGTTAAACCTGGACCAAAGTTAAAAGCTGGAATTCCGATGCCATTCAGTTGAGCCACATCCGTCCAAGCCTGTTTCGCCGCGATATCGGTCTTCAACCAGGAGACTATCTGATGAAACAGTTCACTTTCGATAATCTGTGCGGCCGGTACGTGGTCGATAATTTCGCAGACGATATCGCTTGTCGTTTTGGCCTGAACCAAAAGACGATGAAACATCACCTCAGCTTCAGCCATACTCGGCCCGGGCGCGTAGCGATAGTTGATATTACAGCTCCACTGGCCGGGAATCGTCGTTCGTCCCATCTGGCTACAACTTTCAGTGATGTTGATGACATCGAAGAAATCGACATTGAGGATCGATCTCTTCAACGGTTCGATTTTGGATAACCCTGTAATCAGGGGTATTGCGTTGTAGAGTGCGTTTTGCCCGTCCCAAGGTCTAGCCGAATGACAAGCGACACCAGAAACAACCACCTTAGCGTGCAAACTTCCAACACAGCCGAGTTGAACTTGCCCATTGGTCGGTTCACCGACAATAGCCAGGTCGATTGTCTGCAAGAAATCGCTTTCGGCCACAACCAGACTATAGAGGCCGTTCTGCTCCAGAGGTGTACCCTCCTCCGCATCGTATAAGATAAATGAGAAGTTGAACTGCCGATCTTTTAACTGAGAAAACTCCTGCATCAGAACAGCAAAAACAGCCAAACTGCCTTGCATATCCGATGCTCCGGCTCCATGAAGCTGCCCCGCTTCTCGGTAGGCTTCAAAGTGGTCTGGAACTACGTCCGAGTGCCCCACCAAAGCGATGTGTGGCAACCCTTCAATCATGGGAAGCGAGAAAATTCTACTTTGACCGTGTTGCTTAACAATCAGATTAGCTATCCGTTTCCGCATCCACTCTTCAATGAAATTAGTGAGTGTCTCCTCCTGAAAGGTCGGCGAAGGAATATTCAGCAAATTCGTTAACAATGGAAGAATCGCCATCAGTCAATTTTCTCAATGCGAAGGCACAGTTTTTGGCAAAGTTCTAATGAAATACAGTATACCAGGCGAATGTAGCCTTCTCCATCTTCTCCGAAGACGGTACCTGGTGTGACGCAAATACCTTGTGATAGAAACAGGTTGCAGAGTTGCTCAGCCGTTGGCCAATTAGGATGGGACAACCAAAAGTAGAATCCGTCTCGACCGCCATGAATCTCGAAACCTCTATTCACCAACGCTGATCTAATCAATTTGCGCTTTTGCCGATATTGCTGTCGGTTGTGCGCCACATGCTTTTCATCGTTCCAGGCGGAGATACCTGCTTCCTGGTTGTAAGTCGGAGTGCCTACACCGATAGGGGAACGGCACAGTCGAAAATACTTCATAATCTCTTCGTTCTGAGAGAGAACTACCCCCAGCCGAAAGCCTGTCATGTGACTCCGTTTAGACAGCGAGCGAAAAGCAACCCAGCGATCTGATTGATGGAAATCGAGGCTGCAAACCGGGCGCTGATCATCATACAGCTCGTTATAGCACTCGTCAGAGCAGACGATAAACCCGTGCTTTTCAGCCAGCGATAACAACTCCTGAAAGTAAGCCCGGTCCACCGTCATCGAGGTTGGGTTATGCGGAGAGTTGATCCAGAAGAGGCGGCACCTTTCCCATTCGCTATCAGTAATGACATCCAGATCTGGAAAAAATCCAGACATTCGATCGATTGGCAATTTTCGAATTGGGGCGTTAACAGTTCTGGCGGAGGCTTCGTAGACCGGATAACCGATAGACGAAAACCAGATTTCCCCGGTTCGGTCTGACCAATCGAACGTCAGCGCAAATAAGAAGATAGCCTCTTTACTGCCGTTGCTGGAAAAAATGTGTTTGATGGGTTCAAGTTTGATCTGATAATTCCGTTTTGCCCAGTTTGAAACCGCTTCCAAATAGCGCGCAGAACCGGTTGCCAGCGGATATTGTGAAACACTGTTCTCCGCCATAAAGTGTTGTATAGTTTGAACTGCACCGTCAAAAGTTCGATCCTGTGGATCACCGATTGTTAAGTCGATGACGTCGTGACCTTCAGCTTTCAGTTGCTCCGCCTGCCGCTTAATTGTAATCAGTGGATATTCTCTATCTTCTTTCAGGTAAGGGTTAATCATGGTTGTTGTATATGTGGGTCTGAAACTTCTAACCGGTTAGCAAAACGACATTGTCTGGTCTGGAAGCCCCAAACATTACTAAAGGCACAGTGTATCAAGAACGTGTTACTTTTTCAAACCCTTCGATCCGGGATACTATTTCCCGATCGAGAATTCTCAACTGAGAAGCCAACTCCGCATGACCTGTGTTACACGGTCTGCTGCATCTCGCTGCACAAAACGTCCGGCCTGTGGAATCGTTACTAGCGTCAATTCGTTATCAATCCACTGCGAAGTATCGTTGAGCGCACCGGGTCATAGTGCCCAGTCTTTCAAGCCGTGAAACATCAAAACAGGACATTTAAACTTTACTACCGGTGAGTCCTCATCGTATTGATAAGGAGGCCGAGGATAGGTGGCCTTATAATAGTTTAACATGGCTTCGAGGTCAGAGCATTGAAAAGCGGAGATATACTGTTGTCTATCACTAGAATCGGTGACCCATTCAGCCAACTTTTCTGCTGATAAATCCAGATGAGCATCCGCTTGCTGAAAGCCATGCGCGTACTCGCTATTTCTCTGCCGTTGCGGGTTTGGGTCCTATTCATGCTGTAATCCTTTTAGGTGGGGAGATTGCAAATCACCAGTCGCTCAACCCAGATCTAGACGCGTCATAGCCACCGACCATGTGACGGCCCCACCCCAGTCATGTCCAACGATGACGGCTTTAGGAGACATGTTAATCTCGACTGCCAACTGTCGTATCACGGCCACAATATCGCTGACCAATAACGGCATAGCGTACTGATCCACACCTGACGGTTTATCACTCCGGTTGTAACCACGCAGATCAATTACCACCATCCGAAATCGATCAGCCAGCCCTGCATTTAATGTCACCAGGTATGCCAGAAGTCAGGAAAGCTGTGTATCATAACCACTAACAGACCTTCCCCTAGTGATAGATAGTGAATCTTTACACCGTTGTTAACGATATAACTGTGTTCTACTTGGGACAAAATCCACCCTTGGGTAACAGCCGTTATCAAGGACAAAGTGAGTAAAATTATCTTCATCGGAGATGTGCCTTTTTGGATGGTGGTATCCTGAGATTATCCCCGGACAAGCAACGGCATAGATTGTAATGTTGAATCCGGCTGAGGTGCGATTCCCACCGCCATTGCGGGAGTTCTTTGGATAAGAACCCTCTCCTCATTTTTATCATTGAGACTACGGTTTACGGTTCTTAAAGTGGAAATTATAGCACCGAACTAAAATCCAACTCCTCCAATCATCAAACCGACTCTGTTTTGAAACCTCTAAAGTTTTTCTTAGTTGGCAGAGATTTCTCTGTCCATCGGTCAAATTAAACGTTCAATGGCCTCGGTCTGAGGCTGTTTCCATCCCAACTTTGGAACCACATCGTTGGGTTTCCCGGTTCCAAAAATGGGACCGATTTCCATTTCAACCCTCTGTCCTCCCCGGCTATGTTTGACCCCTTTTGCAAACACCAATTTTCAGAAGAGGCCCCAAGAGAGCTCGTTCGCATAACCGGATCAGGTTGTCCAAATGTGGGCCGAATTGCTTCCTCGTCAGCGGCAGCTTCTCCATTTGGTGGAAAAGCTGGAAGTGGAGCCCCTTTGGCCACGCCGGATACCGCCTCAGCCACGGTGCGGCCACTTGCTCACGGGATCACTGGCATTGGTATGCCAGTGATTTCCCACTTGATTCCTGCTCGTCATGGGGTTGAACAGGCTTCTGTTTTTTTGCTTAAACGCCCACTTCTCATCCAATTCCAAAGCCGAAACTTGTACATTCTGTAGGTTTTGTTTGTGCAACCCCTCACTAACTTTGCCGCTCTCCCCAACCAAACCTAAAGCCCTATCTTTACAAACAGACGTTAACTCAGCGCTGTCAACCACACGGCAATAGTGTGGTTGACAGGATCGATGATGGAAGCCACCTTGGATGCTCGAATTTGGCGGTTGAACAAAGCACGCCCTCTGCGCACTGAAAATTGCGGCTGACATTCCGTGCATCCTAGATAACGGATTTGATCTTTGCCATCGGTTTGGTCAAGGATCAGGTTTTTGGCTCCCTACTGCTGATATTCCTGGTAATCGGGGTTCCAACAACGCATGCCTTCTATGTCTGGTCTCCATCACCGCCTACCGTCGGTTGGTTATTGTTTCGCCACTTGATGTTACCAGATCTGACTCCTTTGGTCAACAATCCTAGGATAATCTCAGGACACTATCTCATGTTTACGCTATGACTTATTTCCTAATACTTGATACCTTCTCACTAGAGTTGCGTACCTGGCATATAACTCCTTGTACTCTATTGATACCAATCACGGGATCATAAGGAGGGGCGTAAGACATCACCGCATTGATATTTGTCTCCTTTTCTGGTAACTACTAACCATAGACTCTGATCACCACTTCACGATGAATATCTTCTGTCAGCTTTATCATGTGCTGAACAGAGCCTTTCGGGGTTTTAATAGCGACCTTATTACTACCTTTTATGTCTTGTTCTTCTGCTGTACTGGGATGTACATGCAGTTCTGGGTAAGGCGTCAACTTCCTCACCCACCATAGGTCGGAGCATACGAGGGATAGTGCTCTCGGTACTTTCTGGTTGTTAGGTAGAGTGGATACTTCTCGACGAGTCACGGAAGACGTTTTGGGTTTAGATTCTCCTCAACACTAGTCAAATTTAAAAGAGTAAGCGGAGGAAACCAAGAAGAAAGGGCCAAAATATTTAAAGTACCACTACCGAGTTTTAAAGGAGACTTCCTCGGAAGAACTATACAGTATTTTTGCTTGACTTTTTGATGTAGATCTAGTATTTTCAGCGGAGGGGCCGTAGAGAATACAAAGACTACTGGAAGAAAAATCTTCTTTCAGTAGATCTATTGGTTAGATCTGCGACTTAATTATCTTTAAAAGATCTCTGTCTCTATGGTCGATATACTTAACCTGATCGCAATCGGGTAATTTTCAAGGTTGGTACATCAATGAAAAAAAATATTTCTTTTTCTCTCTTTTTTACTTTATTCCTGTTTTAAAGCCAAACTGTTTCGGCTAAGGTAACAGGTAGTGGATTGGTTGGAGCGTGGCTTTTTGATGAAGGTAAAGGGGAAAGTGTTGGTGACTCGTCTTCCAATAAGAATGCGGGCGAACTAATTGGCAATGTGAAATGGTCCAAGAGTAGGAAGTTCGGTGGGTCTTTGGAATTTGACGGGACGGAAGGTTACGTTGAAGTTCCGGATTCTGACAACTACGAGTTTGCCGGTGATTTCTCAATTGCCTTCTGGTTAAAAAGTGAGATGCCGGCCCCCGGCAGTTTGGGCATCGTAACTAAAGGATATCACGAT
Source organism: Candidatus Poribacteria bacterium (assembly GCA_030748495.1). Classification (GTDB taxonomy): domain Bacteria; phylum Poribacteria; class WGA-4E; order WGA-4E; family UBA9662. Next base: position 16,344 of record JASMLX010000031.1, read on the forward strand.
AAATCCAACACCAAACCCTGGTATCTGGTCTACTTCGTTCCGGCTGGATCGGTCGATCTTATGGACCAAAGACAATAAGAATTCCAGGGCCAAAGGCGCAATCAAAGTCAACGACGGGAAATGTCATCACATTGTGACCATGAAAAGGGGAAAGAAGGTTCAGGTCTATGTCGACGGCAAAAAAGATGGCGAAGCGGATGCAGTTGATGCCAAATACGGTGAAAGCGATCTTCCACTGGTTTTTATGACCCACTACTTCCGATATGTTAAAGGGGCGCTGGACGAGGTTGTTATCTTCAACAAGGCATTATCAGAAGGTGAAATTTCAGATTTAATGAAAGGTTTTCAGTCGGGAACTGCGGTAGAAGCCAATGTAAAACTACCCACAATATGGTCGAGAATTAAGAACCAATAATAGTTACATATAGTGATCAAGGTGATTTAAATGGTTAGACGAATTGTTTTTCTCGTAGGAGTGTTTACAGCATTTTTCTTGTTGAGTGGGCTGAATCGAACGCTGGCTAAAGTAGATGGTTTAGCCGGTGCCTGGCTCTTTGAATCCGGTAAAGGGAATAAGGTGGTTGATGCCTCTAAAAGAGGTCATGATGGAAAATTAGTGGGTAAAGTCAAATGGACCAAGAACGGAAAATTTGGCAAAGGCCTTGAGTTCGATGGTAGCGAAAGCTATGTAGAGATACCGGATTCAAAGGATTTCGAGTTTGCCGGTGATTTCTCAATTGCCTTCTGGTTAAAAAGCGAGATGCCGGCACCAGGTAGTTTGGGCACCGTAACTAAAGGATATCACGATAAATCCAACACTAAACCCTGGTATTTGGTCTATTTCGTTCCAACTGGGTCAATGGATTTCTACTTGCGAAATGAGGCCAACAACAACTCTAGGGCTGTCGGTACAACTAAAGTTAACGACGGGAAATGGCATCATCTAGTAGCGATGAAGGCCGGTGATAAGGTCAAGATGATTGTCGAGGGGAAAGAAGATGGAGCCACAGCTGTTACCGGTAAGGCCACCTATGGAAAGCACGACTATCCACTGGTGTTTATGGCGCACTACTTTCGTTATGTAGAAGGATTTTTGGATGAAGTAGCTCTTTTTAACAAAGCACTTTCCACAAAGGAGATAACTTCAATAATGAAAGGGCTAGAAGCTTTTCTGTCAGTTAATGGAGCCGGTAAACTGAGCATTTTCTGGAGTCAAATTAAGCAGCAATAGGTATACGAACGTAAAAGATAGCCCACTGACTTTTCAGTTTTCAACTTCAGTGGGCTATCTGTGCCGAGTTCAGTCATACTTCCCATATTTCTCAAGCATCTCAACCGTAAACTGGTAGTTTTCAAAGGAGACGTTATGTGGAACAGAGTGATCTGAATGGTAGATATACCCGCCCCCCTGTTTGGCAATGGACACTTTCGTACGGATCTCCTCCTCGATCGTTTCCCGACTGCCGGCGAGTTGACGCACATCGATAATTCTTCCTTGGTCAGGTTGACCTGATCCTTTGCTCTCGGAGCCGCTTCCTGTGGCTAGGCTGGTTGGCCCTGGCTTTTCTGGCTGCTCTGTTTTTCTTTTCGCTTCTGATCCGTAAGCTTCTTCCTCAGATGCCTGCTGTTTGGAGGCATATCCTTCTACTGTTCGCGCTTCTATTTTTCGCTTGGCTTCTGCCATGGTGGTAAGTCGTTTCTACCGGGATACTCATCCCATCAGGAATTGCTGACTAATCTACCTCTCCGGCCAGCGGCCAGCTTAAAGCCTGCTGTTTGGAGGCATTAGCTTTGATTTTCGTTCCATTAACACTCCCATTAACACTCCCATTTCACTGGCAATGCTGAGCCGCGGAACAGATAATCCCTGAAGCGCCGGAGAAAAACGTTGACCGAACGTTGCCATGGTATCATGGTCCGGAGGCTGATTAGCCGCAAATCTAGTGGAAGGCGACAGAATCATAGGTGGCCAGTTCCAGCTTTCAACTCGAGAACATACCGGTCGCATAGCCATAAAGAATCAGCCAAAGCAACATGGGCGGATCATAAGGTTTGGAGCCTTGGCCGGAATAGGCGGCTTGGAGGGAAGATAGATTCAGCTGGCCGACAATATCAACGACAAATCGTGCCGGATGATCCTCCGGTAGCCAATCCTGAACGGATGGTAGAAAAAGAAACGGAGTCTCACGGTCGGCTTTGATGAAATCAACATTCACAGGACTGATGGGTATGAATTAAGTAGTGTCTCAGAATAGAATAAAACTCATGGTAATACATTCTAAGATAATCATTGATCCCCTATTTACCATTAATTAATGCTGAATCTTCAGTCCGACAGGCCGCTAGAGTAACACGATCTGCTGCCCCAAGCAATAAGCCGGTTTGCAATCAAATCCAGTAAGCGCAGTGAAATCGGAACGTTTTGGCATTGACATCTTTGGAGAGGGTTTCTTATACTAGCTTCTGAATATATTCGGATCGTCGATTCATTGGCTTAGCCCCCCGCTGAGTCAGTAATTCCCCTATTAAATGCAAACAATCCGTCATACCTTTCGAGACAAAGTCATACTGATTACAGGAGCGACCGGGTTTGTCGGTCAGCCGCTGGTGGCTAAGATATTAACCCATCTATCTAACGTTAAAAAGGTTTACCTCCTGATTCGAAGCAAAACTGGTAGAAACGGTTCGACGACCTCAGCTCAGGAGCGGTTGGAGTCGAAATTTTTTCCTTCCGATGTATTTAATCGTCTGCGGCAAATCCACGGAGAGAACTTTGATTCTTGGATTCGAGGTAAAGTCTTTGCAGTTGAAGGTGATCTCAATAAGGATCGATTAGGTCTTTCTGATAGTGATTATCAGCGTTTGACTAAAGAGGTACAGATCCTCATCAACAGTGCTGCCATTGTTGAGTTCGATTCGCCGATTGATGATGCCGTACAGATGAACGTCATTTCAGCACAACGAGCAGTCGAATTAGCAAAAAACTGTCCTAATGCGGTGTTTGTTCACATCTCAACGGCCTACTCCTGCGGTAGTACCCCCGGTAAAGTACCTGAAGAATTGCACCCCTCCTATGCTGATATTGCGAAACAACTAAAGGCGGAAGGGAAAAATATACCTGCGACGATCGAAGAAGAACTAGACCAGATGTTGTCTATCGGGGTAGAGATTCGCAGCCGGACTGAATGGTCCAGCCCTGAACTCAAATCGGAACTGGTCGAAGCAGGGTTCAATCACGCCAAGTCACGGGGCTGGAATGATATCTATACGTATACTAAGTACCTGGGAGAGCAGATCGTTACCCAAACCTGTGATGGCTTGTCAGTTGCGATTGTTCGTCCTTCAATCATCGAGAGTAGCCTGAAAGAACCTGAACCCGGATGGCTAGACGGATTGCGGATGGCAGATCCACTGATAATAGGCTACGGTAAAGGGCGTTTACTTGACTTCCCAGCCAAGAGAGATCTCCTTCTGGATGTGATTCCGGTGGATTTGGTGGTCAACGCAATTATTTCGGTTGCCACCCGAGCAATAGCAAACCCTTCGATTCGAGTGTACCATGTTTCTAGTGGGGCCACCAATCCGCTCTCTTTTCAGTTTCTTTATGATAACACCAAAGCCTATTTTCATCAGCATCCGATGGAGGATCGAGATGGCCAATCGATCGTCCCCCATGAATGGAAATTTAGAGATCTAGCCACTTTTCACCGCTATTTCACCAGTAAGCAAAATCAAATCGAATCTACCAAACGATGGTTGAAGATGGCTCCGTTCAAATGGGCTAGTCGGAAAAGTCGGCAACTATCGCTCGTTCAAACCTCCTTAGAACGGCTACTTTACTATGTCAAGATCTATGGAGCGTACGTTCGATTGAGCTACGAATTTGAAACCGGTAAAACCCAGGGGCTTCATCAATCTCTAACAGCAGAAGAGCAGCAACTATTCAATTTTGATGCTTCTAATTTCGATTGGAAGCACTATTTACAACAAGTTCACATTCCAGGTATTAAGCGTTTTGTATTGCGGATGGAAGGCAGTTCTCAAATAGAGAAACAAACAGTTGAGACTGGTCTCCCAATTGAGGGTAAAGATAAACTTACAAAGACGATTCCAGAGTTTTTCCAAACTATTCCAGATCTACTCTCTTACCAAGCACAAAAGACTCCCAATCATGTTGCGTTGCAGATCAAGCGGAACGATAAATGGATCTGCTATACCTATCAGCAGTGTGACCAACTCTCTAAAAGAATCGCTCAACAACTTTGGAACAGTGGGTACCGTGATGGCGACCGTATCTTACTTTGGGCTGATAATCAACCTGAATGGGGTATCGCTTACTTTGCTTGTGCACAAATCGGTGTAATCGTAGTACCGGTTGACCGCCAAACCCCAGTCACTGAAGCCTATGCTTTGGCGAAATTTACGGAAGCTAAAGCCATCTTCACCACCTCGGATATAGCGGAGGACCTCAGCGAAATCGGCAGTATGACTATAGAGGGCAGCCAACATAACAATAGTTTAGTGGGAATGCTCGAGATCGAAGTCCGTGATATTGGATCGGAATGTCGGTTAGTCGGTACTGAAGAGGATACTGATTCGCCAGCAAGATCACCTGAGTCAGCAGCTACTCCTTCAGCCGAGATTAAGCCAGAGACAATAGCCTCGATTATCTTCACCTCCGGCACTGCTTACAATCCGAAAGGCGTTATGCTATCACACCGAAACTTTATCGCCAATGTGCTATCGGTGGCCGAAGCCTTACCTCCTCAACCTGGAGAACGGTTCCTCTCAGTTTTGCCGCTTTATCATGCTTTGGAGTTTACTTGTGGTTTCCTGATGTCGATCTATAGCGGTTCAACGGTGACGTACCTCAACTCTATGCGACCAAATGCGATTTTGGACACCATGCGAGAAACAGAGACAACGGTTATGATCGGTGTCCCCCGCTTGTTCAAGCTGATTTACGACAGTTTGCTGCGCTATGTAGTGAAGGTGCGACCTGATATATCACAAAATCAACTGACAGCAGACCAAATTGAACAGATCCATCAAGCATTGGGTGGCAAACTGCGAATCTTGGTTAGTGGAGGGTCAGCACTTCCAGATACGGTTTACGACAATTATCTTCAACTCGGTATCACTCTCTACCAAGGCTACGGGTTGACCGAGACAGCTCCTGTCGTCAGTGTCAACCCTTACCAAAAGAGCAGAAAATCTTCTGTTGGGACAGCTTTGAGCGACGTCCAGATTGAGATTGATCGACCAAATGCTGATGGAATTGGTGAGGTGATAATTCGATCACCTAGCCTAATGTCTGGATACTTCAATAATCCCAAAGCTACTGAGAAAGTTTTGTCATCCGATACACTCTATAGCGGGGATCTGGGCTATTTCGATAGTGATGGTTATCTATACCTGACAGGGCGCAGCAAAGATGTTATTGTTTCTGGAGCCGGTAAGAACATCTATCCAAGGGAACTGGAAGTTTTGTACGGTGGCCACAATAACATCCAGGAGATTTGTATCATCGGCCAGTCAACTGACGACGAGATTGGCGAAGAGGTTCACGCCGTAGTTTTACCGACAAGCTTAGATGCCGAACCTAAAATTAGACAGCACCTTCGGTCTCGCGCCAACGCTCTCCCCTCCTACCAACGGGTTCATAAAATACATATTTGGCCGATCGCTACATTAGCTACAGAGTGTAACAATCTTTCGGCGGAGGAGTTGCCGAAAACCGAGGCCGGTCAAATTGATCGAGAGTCGATTAAATTAGTTTTGGCGTCGCAATTCACCGATCAGGCTACCCCCCGATTTCTCAGATCAGAGTCTGTTCAACACCAAGTTGAAGACAAACCGAGTCGAAAATCCTCCTTCTTGGTCGAGGCTCCTCAGTTGAGTCAAGAATCAGTAGATTCGGAGCAGTTGTCAGAGCCAGGACGTTTATCGCCTCCCACCGTCTCCGTAGATCCAGGTGTCCCACAAACGCAATTTGATCGAATTGTGGCTGAACTGGCCAGGATCGCTCGTCTCCCGACCGATCAGATCCAGCCATCAACAGATCTGGATGCAGATCTGGGATTGGACTCCTTAATGAAGATTGAGCTATTGCTGTTACTGGAAGGTGAATTAGGTCAGCCATTACCAGATGAGTTGGTTGTTGGAATTAAGACCGTAGACGATATTCTTAGAATAACGGAAACGGTTAAACAGTTAAATTCGGAAACAGAAAGTTCTCCCCCTACTCAGCAGTTGGGTGATCAAGTTCCAACTGAGTTTTCTTTTGAGGCCGAAATACCAGAAACAGTAGATCTTTCGATTGCCAAAATCTTTCGCTTTGGGATGCGTGTAGTTTACGACCAGGTTTTTTCTATTCAGTGCCGTGGATTGGAAAATATCCCCAAGGGGAAAAAATACATCATCGCCGCTAACCATTCAAGCCATTTAGACACAGGAGCGATTCTGACTGTTTTGGAGAAAGAATCAAAACGGCTTAAAGTTCTCGGCGCTCGAGACTACTTCTTTACAAATCCCTTTAAGTCGTGGTTCTTTGGCCAGTTAATGAACGTGCTTCCACTGGATCGAACGGAGAATTTTCTGCAGGGGGTCCGGATTGCGCAAGAAGCACTCGATCAGGGATATACTTTGCTAATCTATCCTGAAGGAACGCGTTCTATGACCGGCGAACTTCAGGAGTTTCGAGCTGGTTTAGGACTTCTAGCCTGCGAAGCAAAGGTTCCTATTATCCCAGCCTGTATTAAAGGCACCTATCAAGCATTGCCAAAGGGACAAAATCTGCCTCATTCGAATCAAATTCAAGTGACCTTTGGAAATCAGGTTCAACCGATAATAAACACCGGTAGTAGTGCACACGAGCAGTATAAGGAAACTGCCGACCATGTTCGGGCAGCAATTGTTAAATTACAGGAAGTAGATGATAAACTAAGATCTGACTGAAGGTGGTAGAGACGCCGTACGCAACGCCTCTGCTTCTCAATCCTTAATTGTCATGCAAGGATAAGATATGGCTGAACAGAAATTCTTCGCTACGAAAGATGAGACTTGGGGGCACAAATGGGGTTTTCAGGACTCACAATTTATTTTGCATCCGGACCGAACCATCACTCTTTCGGGAAATCGGTACGAACTCTGTGGCGTAGTTATGCCCGATTTTATTCCTTATGTAGAAGAATCACTACAAATCAGATTAGACCCAGACGACATTCTACCCGAAGTTGAACGAAAGCCAGTTCAACCGCCTAGATCCAATCCGGCTTTTATCGACGCTGTGGTAGCCACTTTCCCCGAAGATCGTTACACGCTTGATGATACTGAACGACTGCTCCATAGTCACGGGCAAACCACCTCTGAGGAGGTTTTTAAAATCCTCTATCACCGAGTCGACAAAACTATCGATATGGTGTTTTACGTCGAATCGGAAGAAGAGGTGGCAGAACTAATTCGATTGGCAGAGGAATACGGTGTTTGCCTGATTCCTTTTGGTGGCGGCACCAGCGTTAGTAGTGCTCTGAAATTGCCTGATTTAGAAACAAGAATGATTGTGGCTGTGGATATCCGCCGCATGAATAAAATTGAGTGGATCAACGCAGATGACCGTCGAGCCTGCATTCAAGCTGGGATCACCGGCAAGCAGATGGAAGAAGAATTAGCTCAACATGGTTATATGGTCGGCCATGAGCCCGACAGCGTCGAGTTTTCGACCCTGGGAGGTTGGATTGCTACCCAAGCTAGCGGCATGAAGAAAAATCGATATGGAAATATCGAAGATATCATCGAAAATATAACAGTGATCACACCTCGAGGTATATTAGAACAGACAGAACCAACAACCAGGGTTTCGATGGGCATGCGACCTCACAATCTACTGTTTGGTAGCGAAGGCAATCTGGGGATTATCACTAAAGCCGTAGTTAGGATTCACCAATTACCGGAGGTACAAGAGTATGCTTCAGCAGTCTTTCCAACCTGGGATCAAGGGGTTGCTTTTCTGCATAATCTTTCTCAAACCAACTACGTACCGGCCAGTGTTCGTCTGGTTGACAATATCCAATTCCGCTTCGGACAAGCACTAAAACCGAAGTCTGAAGGTCTGAAAAAGGCCATGTCCAGCCTTCAGAAATTTGTCGTTTTGAACTTGAAAGGATTAGATCCGTATAAAATGTGTGCAGCCACTTTTGTTATGGAAGGTGAAGCCCGGGAGGTAGCTTACCAAAAACAGAATCTATTGCAATTGGCTAAACAGCATCAAGGTCTTGCGGCCGGCCCTGAAAACGGCAAAAGGGGCTACATGCTGACCTTTGCCATCGCCTATATTCGTGACTTCTTATCCAATTACCACATTATTGGTGAAACGATGGAGACTTCAGTTCCATGGAGCAAAATCTCCGAAGTCTGCCAGGTTGCAACTGATAAGCTGTTTGAATTGCACGACAAGCATAATATTCCAGGCAGACCTTACCTCTCTTATCGTATTCCTCAGATCTATCACACAGGCGTCTGTATCTACTTTATGTTTGGTATGTATATGAAAGGAATCAATCAACCAGAGGATGTCTTTGGGAGTATTGAACACGCCATGCGTCAGGTAATTATGGATCATGGTGGATCGATTTCCCATCATCATGGTGTTGGCAAGCTACGAAAAGACTTTTTACCCCAAATACACTCACCGGCTAGTATTGAATTGTTGAAAGAAGTTAAGGCTTTCCACGATCCAAATAACGTTTTTGGTATCCGAAACAACGTTTTCGCTGAATGAGATACTAATTGTGGACTTAAAGCAGAAAACAGTTATCATTACAGGAGCCTCATCGGGTATTGGCGCAACCTTAGCCCAAAAAGCTGGACAGCGGGGGGCGAGAGTGGTTCTGGCTGCTAGAAATGAATCTAAGTTGGATGTACTGGCAAAAACGATGTCGGATTCAGGTAGTAAAGTTCTGGCTGTCGTCACCGATATTACAGACCCATTCCAATGCCGTGACCTAGTTCTGCAAACGGTTGAAACTTTTGGCAGTATAGACATTCTAATTCTGAATGCGGGGATTAGTATGTGGGCTGTATTTGAGGAGATTGAGGACGTCTCTTTTTTTAAAAACCTGATGGATGTTAATTATATGGGAGCAGTATATTGCGTACAATCTGCACTCCCTCACTTGAAAAAAAATCGAGGGTTGATTGTTCAGATGTCGACGGCTCAAGCTTTAATGGGTTTTCCTCACCATACGGGTTATGCCGCATCAAAACATGCTTTACAAGGATTTCTAACTTCACTGGAAATTGAAATGCAGAAGTCTGTACGATTCTTACACATCTATCTAGGCTGGATTCGAGACACAAATTTGCGACGAAACGCTTTTAGCCTACAAGGCCAGCCAATGGGAGAACAAAAGCGGTCGCATAGCAGTGAGTCTATCGGTTTGGAGGTGTGTACAGACGCTATTTTAGAGGCAATTGCTACCGATAAAAGGAAAATTTACCTGCCAGCTAAATTGGGTTTTATTCCTTTCTTAAATGCTGTTTATCCCAGTTTCCTGCGACGAAAAGTTTCTAAAGCGGTACAAACTCAAACTTAACAGTGGAAAAAAGACACTCATTTATAGTCTGTTGGATAGCCTAGAATTGTACTTATCGGAAGTAATACTTAAGAAACGACTACAATTCCACCAAAGAACGGCTTCAGTTGATACTAAAACCCAGTGTTAAGGTTGCCGTTCCGCCGGTTTAAATACCTTTGGTCAAGTAGATTTATGCCTAACTCGTCTAACTAAAGGGTCACTAAACCAAAGAATAAGCCAGAATGGCTGTACCAACCAAAGTTCTGATTATTGAAGACGAGGTCGCTTTTTGGAGTCATTACCAACGAAAGCTCTCACCACTAGGCTTAACTTTCGAGACGGCGGCTTCCCCAATGGAGGCCGCTGAAAAACTAACGGTATTTGTTCCCGACATCGTATTGTTGGATCTTTCCTTTGAAGTCCCCGAAGGCTACAGTTCAATGCAGGAAACGGAACAAGCGACCAAAGCCGAACATGCATCCATTGTTAACGCTCCTTCGAGTTCTATTCACGACACGTCGCTTGTTTGGAAGGAAGGGGCATCTGCTTTAGAAGGTCTCACTTTTCTGTCTTATATTCGACGCCAATGTCCGACGTCCAAAGTGATCGTAGTCACTGGAAATAGCGAGGTTGAGAATGCACTCGAAGCGGTTAAGCGGGGGGCTGCGGATTTCATCGAAAAAGGAAGCGGTTTCTTGGATGCACTCCTGTTTCGAGTTCAAGCCGTCAATGAGCGGTTACAACTGGAGAAACAACTTCGTCAACAGCAAGACTATGCTATTGACCGAATTGGCGGTTATCCTTATAGGGCAGGACAAATTATCGTTGGCACGTCAGAGGCGATGCGCCGAGTTTTCCACCAGATCGACCGTTTAGCCAAGATCGAAGAAACGATTTTAGTTAATGGTAAGACCGGTACTGGTAAAGAGCTAGTTGCCCAGGCAATCCATTATCATAGTCATCGCTCAACTCAACTGTTCTTGCCGCTCAATTGTGCGGCCTTTCCCGAGGACTTAATTGAAGATGAGCTCTTCGGTCATAAACGAGGTGCTTTTAGCGGAGCGACTAGCGATCGTTTGGGTGCTTTTGAAGCAGCTGATGGAGGAACGATTTTCCTGGATGAGATAGGTGAAATGCCGTTGATGATGCAACCCCGTTTATTACGGGTACTGCAAGAAAAAAAGGTCAAGCGAATTGGTGAAAACCAAGAAAGACCGGTCGATGTAAGGATTGTTGCTGCGACTAATCGAGATCTAAAACAGTCGGTTTCTGATGGCAAGTTTCGGCGAGATTTATACTACCGCTTGAGTTCCTTACCAATTGGACTTCCATCTTTGCGAGAGCGCGAAGGTGATATCCGGCTGCTGGTTCAACATTTCACCAACATCTTCTGCCAGCAATACCAAATCGACCGATATTTTACGGTAGAAGCGGTGAGTTACTTAACCTCTCAGGTTTGGAACGGCAATGTACGGGAGTTGAGAGATACTGTCCAACGGAGCATTCTTTTTTCCAATAGCGAACCAATTTCTATCGGAGATATAGAATCAGAATCATCAATGGCTGGTAAGAGACAGGATGTAGATACTACCTCTGGTTCAGATAAGAGTTTACCTCAGATTAAGGGAGATCTAGGTGAACTGAATGATCTCTTGCAGATTAAGCCTTATGCTGAAGTTCGGCGTGCGTTTGAAGATTGGTACGTTAGGAAGGTTTATGAGTCTGCTGACGAGAATCAATCCCAGACGGCCCGTTTACTTGATATCGACCGTAATACGGTTCGACGGATTTTAAATCGTTAGCTAACATCGGCAACGGGATCCACTAGATTAGAAGTATTCGCTAAACCACTCTTTCATCCGCTGGGTAATCTGTCCAAACAGGTTATCTCCCGGTTTCATGAACTGTCGGCCGCTTTCAGTTGACTGACGAACCACGGATCCGTACATCACCAACCCAACACCAGTAGCGTAGATTGGGCTATTGACACGGTCACTCAGTCCTTTCAGTGGCCTTGGGTAGCCAATTCGGACAGGATATGGCAATCGGTCCTGTACCAATTCCAGTAAACCGCTAACTAAGGAGGTTCCACCCGTTAAAACCAATCCGGCTGGGGTTGAAGTCCCATAAGATGCAATTTCGTTGTGAATAAGGTCAATTGTCTCCTCCATGCGACATTGGATAATCTCCGCTAAATGTTGCCGCGGAATTAGACGGGGGCGCTGAAATCCTCCCACTGTTGGTGGTTGGATCTTTTCATGTGCCTCGATTAGTTCGACCAGTGCACATCCACGACGATGTTTCAGAATCTCAGCATCGTATGGCGTCATTTTTAACAATTGGGCGATGTCGTTAGTGACATGATCCCCACCAACTGCAATGACTTTGGTATGACGGAGAGCGTCATCTTTGTAGATTACAATATCGGTGGTACCGCCGCCCATGTCGGCCAAAGTTACACCTACTGATCGTTCATCTGAGGTTAAAATTGAGTCTGCTGAAGCAATCGGCTCCAAGACAATATCTTCTACCGATAGACCTGCGTTATTAATACTCTTAAGCAGATTTTGTACTGATGCCACTGCCCCTGTAATAATATGGACATAAGCTTCGAGCCGAATACCTGACATACCAACAGGATGTTTAATCCCATCTTGATCATCCACGACAAAGTCTTGTGAAATTACATGTAGTACCTCTCGATCAACAGGGGTTGCGGTAGCCTTGGCAGTGTTAATAGCACGATCAACGTCAGCTTGTATAATCTGATGGCCTTCTCCAGATACCGCTACCACTCCGTGCGAGGTCTGCCCCAGAATGTGTCCCCCGGCAATACCGGCATAAACCGACCCAACCTGAACACCAGCCATCATTTCGGCCTCCTTAACGGATTCCCGTATCGAGGCCGTTGTCTTTTCAATGTCGACTACTACCCCTTTTCGGAGGCCTTCGGATGGGGCTGTACCAACTCCGACAATCTCGATTTTCTCTGGATCTGATTGCCATGTATTCCCAATAATGGTGGCAATTTTACTCGTACCGATATCTAAACCAACAACGATATCACCGCTGGCCATTTTCCTTATCTCCCCAATACATAACGTTTTTGAATCTAAAATCTAAGTAATCGCCAACTAAAGGTTGGGTGCCAACTTTCAATTGTTTTCGTTCAGATATACGAGAGAATCCGTATTTTTCTGAGGTCATTGACCTCAGAAAAACCCCGACATTCTGAAGTCCACCTTCGATTAGATCGGTAGATAGCCATATCTGCGGCAAATTATCACAGGATAGGACAACTGAATCGCCATGATGGGACGGTCGAGTGGTAAAAGTCTCGACCGTTCTCAATTTGGTTAAAAGTTCCGGTCTTTTTTCTTCAATAAGCTTAATTACGCGCTTACATAACAAAAAGTCGCTGAGCCAGCGACTATCAATCTGCGTTCCAACCTGCTGTGTCTGCACATCTAGATTGAGGCGATTATGTTCTGCTAAAATAAAATGATGTATGGCATTTGTAGACCCGAAGCCTTCTGCTCGTCGCCTAGTCTTGAAGACCTCAAACACCTTAAAGGCATCTATGTATTCTAACACAAACCCTTCAACGTCAACTAGGATGAATTTTTTATTCAAACGAGATTGATCCTGCACAATAGCAAAGGGTTTTCGTTCAGTAACCTCAATATCCAAGGATCTGGCAAAGTTGTGCTTTGCAATCTGAACTCCCTTAACATAACTCAAGTTTCTCCGGATTTGCTGTTTCAAGTCTTCTAACGAAATTTGAAGCATTAAATCTCGGCCCAGATTGAGTCCAGAAGCATAGAGAATTTCTGCTTCAGAATACCGATCACCACCCGAAATAGAGACATGTTGCAAATCAAAGTAATCTACCATCAACCGACCTAATGTCAGCAAACTAAGTAGACCAATGCAGATTTGTATTAGCAGTTTCGAAACTAATAGCTGCGACGATCGGTTAGAACCAATCCTATAATCTGCAACAGTTGCCTTAAAGGTGCGGTGGTTAGTAGCCGTATTAGTTTGCATCTTTAAGGTATTTTAGTAGTTTCCGTCCCACTTGCCAAATATCGCCAGCACCAGCGGTGATGACGATATCATTAGGTTGAAGCAGGTCTACAATCTCTTCGACTACCAGATCAGACATATAAATGACGTTTGGGTGTCCTTGATCACGAATCGAATCAGCCAGTATTTTGGCGGAAACGCCGTTCAACAGTGTTTCTCCAGCCGCATAAATGGGAGTCAGCAACAGTAGATCTGTATCTGCAAAAGAGACCGCAAACTCATCGGCTAACGATTGAACCCGTTGGTAACGATGCGGTTGGACAATTCCAACTACCCGCCGGTTGTAACCGGTTTTGGCAGCGCGGAAAACGGCACGTAATTTGGCCGGATTATGCGCATAATCATCAACAACCATAATTCCCTTCACTTCGCCTAAAATCTCGAACCGACGATGAATACCCTGAAAGTTTGCCAGTGCTTCTTGAATTTGCTGAAAAGAGAGTGGTGTTGGATAGTCTCGCCCAAAAGCCGAAGATATGGTTAGGCCTACGGCAATAGCCGCCAGTGCATTTGACACATTGTGTAGCCCCGGCATGTTAAGCTGGATCTGTCCCAACGGGTTGCCACTCTGAGAAACACGAAAAGAACTCCGAGTATTTTCAAATTGGATCTGATCAGCTTTAATCTCAGCCTCTGTTTCTACACCGTAGGTGACATACCGCTTACGCACCTGAGGTAAAATCTGTCGGATATTTTCTTGATCCAAACATAATACCGCCGAACCATAAAACGGCACTTTGTTGATGAAGTTAAGAAATGCGCTACGGATTTCAGCCAGATCGTGATAATAGTCCAGGTGATCTACGTCGATTGAGGTTACAACCGCTAAGCCGGGCGTGTAATGTTTAAATGAACCATAAGCTTCATCCGCTTCAACCACCATTAAGTCACTCTGGCCGATCCGAGCGTGGCTACCGATACTGATCAATTTCCCTCCAACAACCACTGTTGGATCCAGTCGTTCTAGCACGGCTGCGGTCATAGCGGTTGTGGTTGTTTTACCATGCGTACCACTGATGGCAATACTGTAATACGACCGCATAATTTCGGCCAGCATTTCAGCACCCCTGATAACGGGAATTTTCCTCGCAATTGCAAGTTGAACCTCAGGATTATCAGTCGGTACTGCAGGTGAAGTTACAACAACATCTGCAGTACCAACTTGCTCAGCCAAATGACCTTGGAAAATTATCAGCCCTAGGTCTATCAGCCGTTGTGTCGATTCATTTTGTCGTTGATCAGAGCCTGTAATCTGGAATCCGTGATGGGCTAAAATCTCAGCAATTCCGCTGAGCCCTGCACCACCGATACCGACAAAGTGAATATGTTGCGTTTGACCTAACAGGTGAGGCTCAGGTTGCTTAAAGATAGTTTTCAACTCGTTTTTTGAATTAGGGATTTCTTAACTTACTAACCCCTTGGCTAAAAGTAAACTAGACTCCGGTAAGCAACTGGAGGTTGACCTCCTAGGCCAGATGAAAGATGAAACTGCTTAGGTTACTTAAAGGTGTCCTTCGGAGAGTCCTGTTCACGACATGTTGTCTGTTTGGAAAGAAGGGGCAGTAACTTCAGAATAGAACAAGCAATTTCTTGACTGGCATTAGGTTGACCTAAATTACGACTACTCATTGCCATCTGAGATAATTGATCCTCATTGGTAAGCAGATCTATTACCAGGTCCGCTAGATCAACAGCAGTAGTTCGGTTTTGCGGACAGATTGCGGCAGCCCCAGCGCTAGCTAACGCCTCAGCATTATGATATTGATGATTGTCCGCAGAATCACGTGGAATCAAAATAGCTGGAATCCCACAAGCTGTTATTTCGGAGATAGTCGATCCGCCCGATCGGCAGATCATCAAGTCTGTCAAAGCGTAAATCTCCTCTACGTGATCAAAATAGGGCTCAGTCAACGATAGTAAATCTGACTTTTGACCGTAAAAATGGCGGATCTGATCAGACCTCTGTTTGCCCGTTTGATGAACGATTTGAAAGCAACGTTCATCCGAAGTGGATAAGATCTGGTCAATCATCCCCAAGACTAATTGGTTGATAGCCGTTGCGCCCTGACTACCCCCCATGACAAAGATCGTTTTCAAGTCGGGTGATAGCCCGTATTTTTGAAAAAGCTCGGAAGCCCTTGGTAATTGTTGACCAATTTCGGGTCGGATTGGATTGCCCGTCACTTTACCAACTTCTGGTGGGAAATAAGATTTGGCTGCTGGCAATGATAGATAAGCCTCCTGTACCCAGGTGGCCAAAATACGGTTGGTCAAGCCGGGGACTGCGTTTTGCTCTTGTAAAACGGTCAGAATCCGGTTTAAATGGGCAGCACAGAGAACCGGACCGGAGACATAACCACCAGTTCCGACCACGATCAATGGTTTAATTTGCTGTAGCAGTTGACTGGCTTGAATTAGGCCAGCAACAACTTTAAAAATGACGGGGACCCACTGCAAAGTCAACCGTCTTGGAAAACCTGCTACAGAAATTGGGAAGAATTGAAATCCGTATTGCGGCACAATTTGAGACTCCAACCGGTCTCGAGCGCCAATAAAGGCGATCCGAAGCTCGGGGTCAATTTGTTGTAGCGCATTGGCAATACTGATAGCTGGATATATATGTCCTCCAGTTCCACCACCCGAAATAATGATCTGGATTTTAGAGGGTGACATAACCTTAGTGCGTATAGCCTGTTCTCTCGAATAAGCCCGTTTGACAGAAACGAGAAATGTTAAGTAGAATACCGATACTGATTAGACTCATCAGTAGTGACGATCCACCATAGCTAATAAACGGTAAGGTAATTCCTTTCGTTGGAAGTGCACCGAGCGCCACCCCAATATTGATAAAAGCCTGTAGCCCAATTTGAGCTGTGATTCCGAAGGCGACCAAACTGGCAAACTTGGTCTCACCACCAACATTGATAGATGACGTGGAGGCCGATTCTTTGTGACTTCCCTGCGAGCTACTAACTTGAAGTGCGATCTGGATTCCACGCCAGACCAGCAGTATGTAGAGGGCAATCAACCCCATTGCACCAACCAGCCCTAATTCTTCGGCTACGACAGCAAAAACAAAGTCGGTATCAGCATATGGTAATCGACCTAATTTGTGAATGCTATTACCGATGCCAGTACCGAATAACCCACCAGAGGCGATGGCATTTAGCGACTGTTCAACCTGATAATGGGTATCGAAAGGAGATTTCAAGGACCGAAGATAATCGGTGATCCGCTGCATTTTGTAGGTGTCATCTTGAACCCAACCATAAATCAAGACCCCAGCACTGCCCATGACTAACAAAATTTGCGTTAACCTGGCACCACCGATAAAAAGGAGCCCTAGTACGACGGCACTAATCAGAACCGCTGAACCAAAGTCCGGCTGAATATATAATAGAACGAAGACAATAGCTAATACGAGGATAGATGGGAAAACACCTCGTCTCAAACTGTGGATATGTTGACGTTTAGCGACTAAAAAACGAGCCGTATAGATAACCAGCCCTAGCTTTGCCAGTTCAACTGGCTGGAAACCAACACCCGAAATTTGAATCCAACGATAGAATTTCCGTTCAGTAGAGCCCGCTGGGTCTCCGAGTGGTGTGAAAACCAGTATGAGTGCAATGATTGTACTGATTAACAAATGGTAAGCGTATTTTTGGTAAATTTGGAACGGAATTAGTGAGACAATCCACATGCTGGCGCAACCTAGAAGGCAGGCAAATGCTTGGCGATAAAACCGGGACAAATTTCCGTTACTGTAGAGCATTACCAGTCCAAAAGCTGTCAGGCAAACAGCGACGAAAAGTAGTTGCTGGTCAATACTATTATTAGTCTTAACTGTAGGAATTGTATTGCTCGAGGCCTCCCAGTCCTCTCTTTCTCGGAGGCGGTTGAGGGTCAGGTTAATCAGGCTAGGGAATTTGGAATCCTTACTTCTCATTACTGTACTCTACGCCTTACTAATGAATATCCCTCTCTACTTGTACCTCTGATCAAGAGCACGTCAACTGCAAGTTTAATGTGATGAGTGAATAATGCAATGCTTCTACTTTCGATGAGTGGAAGATAAACTTTGATACCTCATTCCGTATTCTTACATTCCTAATGTTTTTCTGAGGAACAGGTTTGTTTATCTAGTTTGGCGATAGCTTGTTGGAAAGAGGAGCCACGATCTTTGTAGTCGATAAACATGTCATAACTGGCGTTGGCCGGTGACAGCAAAACAGTATCACCTGAAACCGCAGTTTGGAAAGCCTGCTCAACGGCTAATTCCATTGTTGGTGTGCTCAAAGTAACGACATAGTCTGAAAGTGCGTTTCGGATTGTTTGTGTCTGTTGCCCTAATAAAATTAGGACTTTGACACGAGACTTGATCAATCCAATGAGTGGGGTATAATCGTTGCCTTTGTCGTACCCTCCCATGATCAGCAAAATCCGTCTACCGGTGGTTGAAATAGATCTTAATGCAGCTTGAGTAGCGGCGACATTGGTCGCTTTGGAATCGTCGATAAAGTCGATTCCGTTGATCTGCTGAACTGACTCGAAAGCGTGTCGAAGTGAAGCATGATCTGTCGCTTTAAAATTGTAGAGTGCTTGACGAATCTTCAGAACAGGTATCCGGCAGATCTGACCAATAGCGACAGCCGACAGAATATTATCTAAGTTATGATTGCCAGCCAAGGAGATTGGCTCTCGGTCACAGATATAGGATTGCTTTCTAGATCCCGTATCAGACGACTGCTTGGCGGCGTAGTTTGGGGCATAAATCTGCCCATTTTGTCTGTAAACCATAGTCTTGTCGACTATGGTTTGAGAAAAAAAAGCAGGTCGCACACAAGTCTCCGCTTGGTTCAAGTCAGTGAGACTAGCGGTGTATGGGTCGTCAGCATTGAGGACAATCCAGTCATCGGCGGTTTGATTGGCATAGATCTTCTGTTTGGCCTGTTGATAAGCTTCCAGGGTTCGGTGACGATCTAGATGGTCGGGCGATAAATTTAGAATGGCACTGATCGTTGGATGAAAACTAACAGTGGCCTCCAACTGGAAACTGCTGACTTCAGCCACTACAATATCTTCAGCAGTTAAATCCAGCACAGAATTAGAGAATGGCTCTCCAATATTACCCACCACGCAAACTCGACGAAAGTTGCCCTGTTTTAAGATTTCACCTGTCAGAAGAGTAGTAGTGGTTTTGCCTTTGGTGCCGGTAATTGCGATGATCGGGGCTAAACAGACAGAGCTAGCTACCTCAAGTTCACTCACTATTGGAATTCTCTGTTGTTTGGCTTCGGACAAGATCGGGACTTGGTCAACGGGAACACCGGGAGAAACGACAATTAGATCAGCCTTCTCGATACAACGATAGTTATGTTGGCCTAAAACATAATCAATCGGATATTGGGCCAACATCGACGTGTCAGCAAGATCGTCAATGGCAGATCGTAGTTGGTCTATAGGTCGAATATCGGTACAGAGAACAGCCGCGCCTAACTGAGATAACATCGCGGCCGCTGCTGTTCCACTCCGACTGAGGCCAAAAACAGTAATGCGTTGGCCTAAAAAATTTGGACGTCGGGTCTGTCTTGATAGGCCGGCAACTTTCATCAAACCGGTTGAACTGAGCAGATCTACTCAGTTAGATGTCAGCCAATTTGCTCTGAGCGGACTTGTGAGGGCATCCCACTATCTGAATCTTCATCCAGATTTGACTGGCCAAAGTCAACCTTTCCCGATTCGTAGGAAGCTTCGACCACGGACCGTACAATTTGGATGGTCAATCGGCCTACATCGCGAACGAAGTCCTGGTGAGCGTTGTTCACAGGCGGTAACTGCCGATAAGGTCCTTTTCGAGAAGGCTGACTTGTAGTTGAGAGTTGCCGGCTAGCGACCTGAAGGGCAGTTGTAACCAGTTCAGATGGCACTGAAATTGGAGTCGCTGTCTCTTGTGCCCCATCATCTATCTCTGCCGCAGGAAAAGATAGATCTGTATCCGAGGGGAAATCTTCACCGCTCAGAAAGGCATTTTGCCTCGATTCGATTTCGGCCATCAGTAGTTTTGCTGCTTCCTGCTCGGCCTGCTTTTTCGTGCCAGCAATGGCGCATGGAGTTTCAAAAGTCTGCTTGGCATATTTAATCTGCACCATCCATTGAGCTTTTCCTTCAACTGCTGCAACGTCTGCCTGGCTTGTTTCGTAGACCGGGGGCGAGGGATAGCGTCCCAAACAGTATTGTTGCAACAGCCCTTTGTAATTTATCTCTTCCGACATTCTTTCTCCTTTGAAAACTAATTTATTAAGGCATTAGGCCTGGCGACATCAGACCTACCGTTTCTGTCAATCCGTACATTAAGTTTAAGTTTTGTACCACTGCTCCAGCTGCACCTTTTACCAGATTGTCGATAGCGGACATTACGATCACCCGGTCAGTTCGCGAATCTACCTCTAAACCTAAATGACAGAAGTTACTGCCCAGTACCGCCTTGGTTTGTGGGTACTCACCAATATCTAGAACTTGGACAAATGGTTCCTCAGCATAGATACAGCGATAGTGATCGAGGAGATCTGCTGTCGTGGTTGATACGGCAAGATTAGTGTAGGTAGTGGTCAGTATCCCACGTGTCATCGGAACGAGGTGGGGAGTGAAATTGACCATTACCGTTTCGCCGGCTATTGCACTCAGCTCTTGCTCAATTTCAGGGGTATGTCGATGTGTGACCAGACCGTAGGCGGTACAGTTAGATTCCCGGTTGGGATAGTGCGTTATCTCTTTGGCTTTGCTACCAGCACCAGAAATTCCCGATTTGGAGTCGATAATGATGCTTTTGTTGTCGATCAAATGCGCCTTGACCAGCGGGGCAAGTGCTAAAATAGAGCCAGTCGGATAACAACCGGGATTAGCGACCAACTGAGCCGACGGGATCTGGTCTCTATACTGCTCTGGTATCCCGTAGACAGCCTTGGTCATTCGTTCCGCATCTGTGTGCTCAACTTGATACCACTCTTCATACACCTCAGCCTCATTTAGGCGGTAGTCGGCACTAAAGTCAACCACCCTTAGACCTTGATCTAGAATTCTCGGCACAAAATCCATAGCAACCTTATGTGGCACGGCCAATACGACTATATCTACTCGATCCTTGAGCCTTTCGATTTCGAGTTTCTCAAAGCAGAGATCCACAAAACCGCGTAAATTGGGTAAGACCCGGTCGACTCTTTGCCTTGTATAAGTTTCGGAGGTGACTAACGCCAGTTCGAAGCCTGCCGGATGTTGTATCAAAAGTCGTATCAGTTCACTGCTGGTATAACCCGATGCCCCAACAATTCCAACTCTAACCATCTATTTTCCCTGCTAATCTACGCTGCTAGTGACCTTGCATCTCATCATGCCAATTTGCTATGATTGTGGCAATAATAGCACATTCCTTTCGAGTGATACAAAGGATAATGCCCGTTGCTGAACGACTGACAACTTGGAAAGTGGAGCTAGCTCGACTCTGTCAACCATACACTAACTCGAAGATTTGTTTTGATGTACCACTCAGTAAACAAACCTACTTCGGTATCGGCGGTCGAGCCTCAGCTTATCTGGAAGTTGGGGAGATAGATTTGCTGGTAGCAGTTGCCCGATTTAAGAATGACTATCGGTTAGACACCTTTATTCTAGGGCGTGGGTCGAACCTCTTAGTCAGCGATAAAGGATTCGATGGTCTGGTGATTCGCTTGGTGGGCCAACTGGATTGGCTAACCTTTGAGGGCACCTCAGCTCTTGCTGGTGCGGGAGTTTCTCAACCCAAGCTGTCCAAAGCGTCTGCTCGTCAAGGATTAAGTGGGGTTGAGTTTGCGCTCGGTATTCCCGGCTCAGTTGGTGGTGGATTGATGATGAACGCCGGGGCTTGGGGAAGTTGTTTCAGCGATTTGGTGACTCAAATTCGTGTGGTGACAGAGTCGGGTGAGATCGTCGAAATTAGCGCCGATCAAGCTAAATTTGAGTACCGCCAAAGTTGTTTGGACGACTACTTTTGTATCATTGAGGCGGAGATGCAACTGGTGGAATCTGAGATAGATACAGTCACTCAACAAATGCAGCAGCTATACCAGCAGAAGATGGAAACCCAACCCTTCGTGGTGGGAAGTGCTGGCTGTATGTTCAAAAATCCAGAAGGTCACTCGGCCGGGCGACTGATAGATTTATGTAGCCTCAAAGGAACGCGTATCGGTGATGCCGAGGTTTCTCAGATCCACGGCAACTTTATTGTTAATCATGGAAATGCGAGCGCCAAAGACATCTTAGACTTGGTAGAACTGATTCAACTAGAGGTTAAAAAACAACGGAGTATCGACCTTCATCTCGAAGTGAAGCTACTCGGTCTTTAGAAATTTATTAGGAGTCAAATGATGAAGTGTTTAAAATGGGGAGTTATTGGGCCTGGTAGTGTGGCACAACGTCGATCGATGCCAGCTATTCAAAAGGCTGAAAATGCTGAACTGCATGCAATTTTATCCCGAGATATCGATCGAGGACAACGGCTGGCTCAGGAACACGGAGCCGAAATATCTTATACAGATACGGAAGCGTTTCTAACCGATCCTCAACTTGATGCTGTTTACATTGCGACACCTGTTTTCCTGCATAAAGAGCAGGCGATTGCTGCCGCTCAAAAAGGGTTACATGTCCTGTGCGACAAACCGCTGTCCCTAAACCCCGGCCAATCCCAGCAAATCCTGGATGTATGCCAAGCCAACAATGTCCACTTACAAATCTGTTTTCTGTTCCGGTTTCACTCCGGTTTTCAGCAGATCCGACAGTGGCTGCAAGAAGAGCGTTTTGGCACAATTGTTCACGCCCGGATGCCGATCATGAAACATGCTCCCAAAGAGAACGACGATTGGCATACCGACCCTGCAAAAAGTGGCGGTGGCAGTATTATGGATCTCGGGGCCCATAGCATTGATCTCTTCCGTTGGCTGTTGGGTGAAGTCACCGCTGTCAGCGCTTTCTGTTCCAACTTTATTTTCCAACATCCCGTTGAAGAAACTGGGCTGGTAATGTTGCGTTTTGAGAGCGGTGCACAAGCGGTAACGGAAACCAGTTTTAGTGCCCAACTCTCAGCCCAGATTTTAGAGATCTACGGTACCGACGGATCCGTTGTAGTCTACAATGATAACGGCTGGAAAATCAAAACTACTATCGGTGATCAAACCGAGATTATTGACTCCCAATTTGAAGATCTTTTCCAATCCCAGTTTGAGCATTTTGGCCGTTGTGTGGAGGGGCAAGAATCCCCGATAGTGGTTGGGTTGGATGGATTGCGTAATAATCAGATCATCTCTGCCGCCTACCAATCAGCAACCTCGAAAAAGGTTGTGGATTTGGAAAAATAACTTGAAAGCCGGCGGCCTGGCGTGTAAAATAGGCGCGGTCGTTGGTCGCGGTGTTTTAGGGGTGACTATTTGGCACGGTCGCCCATCAATTAGCCCGAACCAATTGACGAACCATTTTATTTTTCAGCTAATGAACTGAGATATTTAAAAGTAAGAAGGAGAACGCCACATGGCATTAACACCGCTTGGTGACCGTGTTCTGGTCAAGCGCCCTAGCGAAGAAGAACAAACAACTAGTGGCGGGATTATTATTCCCGACACCGCTCAAGAAAAACCGCAAGAAGGTGAAGTCGTCGCTGTTGGTGATGGACGATTGCTCGACAACGGAGATCGTCAGGCACTGAACGTCGAGGCAGGTGACAAGGTACTGTTCGGCAAATTTGCTGGGACAGAAGTAGAGTACGAAGGTACTGAATACCTGATTCTACGCGAAGATGATATCCTCGCTAAAATTACCTCATAAGGAGAGATAAAGTAAATGGCAGCTAAACAACTGACATTTGATGAAGATGCCCGAAACGCGATTAGGCGTGGTGTCGATTCGTTGGCCAGTGCAGTAAAAGTGACACTTGGCCCAAAGGGTCGAAATGTGGTGATCGACAAGAAGTTCGGTGCACCAACCATCACCAAAGATGGGGTTACTGTCGCCAAAGAGATCGAACTGGAGGACCCTTACGAAAATATGGGTGCCCAGATGGTCAAAGAGGTGGCCTCTAAAACCAGTGATGTGGCTGGTGATGGAACTACTACTGCTACCATCTTGGGGCAGTCGATTTACCAAGAGGGGTTGAAAAATGTAGCCGCAGGACACAACCCAATGGCGCTCAAACGTGGCATTGAAAAAGCGGTCAAAGCCGTTGTCAGCCAGTTAGGAGACATGAGTCGAGAAACAGTAGAGAAAGAGGAAATCGCCCAGGTTGCAGCGATCTCCGCCAACAATGATGATAGCATTGGAGATTTGATTGCCGATGCCATTGAAAAGGTTGGTAAAGACGGTGTCATTACCGTGGAAGAGGCCAAAAGCCTCGACACCGCCCTCGACGTAGTTGAAGGGATGCAGTTTGATCGCGGTTACCTTTCCCCTTACTTCGTGACCGATACAGACCGGATGGAAGCTGTCTTGGAAGACACTTACATTCTGATCCACGAAAAGAAGATCAGTTCTTTGAAAGATCTGGTGCCCGTGCTGGAAAAGGTTGCTCAACAAGGCAAGCAGTTGCTGATCATCGCTGAAGACGTAGAAGGCGAGGCTTTAGCCACGCTGGTGGTCAACAGAATTCGCGGTACGATCCGAGCCGCTGCTGTCAAAGCACCGGGTTACGGTGATCGCCGTAAAGCTATGCTAGAAGACATCGCTGTTTTAACCAACGGTCGCATGATCTCAGAAGATCTTGGTATCAAGCTGGAAAATCTGTCCATCAGCGACTTGGGGGTTGCGAAGCGGATCGTAATCGACAAAGACAACACCACGGTAATTGAAGGTGCCGGTAGCCGAGAAGCTATTCAAGGTCGGATTTCACAAATTCGTCGTCAAATCGAGGACACAACTTCCGATTATGACAGTGAAAAACTGCAAGAGCGGTTGGCTAAGCTCGCTGGTGGGGTGGCTGTAATCAACGTTGGGGCCGCTACCGAAATCGAAATGAAAGAAAAGAAAGCCCGAGTCGAAGACGCCATGCACGCCACACGTGCTGCTGTCGAAGAGGGGATCGTTGCTGGTGGTGGTGTAGCGCTAGTTCGTGCTATTTCTGCACTCGATCAATTAGATGTTTCTGATCCCACGGAAGAGGTCGGTTCTGACATTGTTTGTCGCGCCTTAGAAGAACCACTTCGTCAGATTGCTAGAAACGCTGGTCAGGAAGACTCCGTCGTAATTGCTAAAGTCAAGGAAGAAGACGATAGCGTTGGCTACGACGCCTTGAGAGATGAATATAGTGATATGTTCCAAGCTGGTGTAATCGACCCAACCAAAGTGGTTCGTGTCGCATTGCAGAATGCCTCCAGTATCGCAGGTTTAATGTTGACTACGGAAGCTCTAGTGGCCGACATTCCAGAAAAAGACCCGCCCGCCCCCGCGATGCCTCCTGGCGGTGGTGGTGATATGGGTGGTATGTACTAAACCCATTTCCAAAAATTGAGTAAACAGAAAAGAGCCAGTTGTGATAACTGGCTCTTTTTTATGCTGACGGCTTTCTAGTTTTTTAATTTTTAGACCGGGATCGGCTATTCCTTCTGGGTTATGGAACCGATGTTAATCTGTGTTGAAAGTGGGCAAGGCTGTCCGTCAACTATAAATACACATTCTCCAAAAAGGGCCACATATTGCTGCTGGTGAATCTCGACTTGACCACTGAATTTCCCATCCTCTTTTTCCTGGACTGGAACCGCAACCCAACTAGCAGATCTAAAGTCACGTTTTGAGGATGCTGTAACCCACAAACGAGTTTGCGCCGGTTTTTGGTCAGCGCTAAACTGAAGGTGTAGACGGTCACCATCTTGACGGTGCGACCACTCTAGTTTGGGAAGCGGCTGACCTGAAGCAATGTAGCGATAAAACCCTGTTATGCCTGCAAAGACGAGTTCACGATCGTCTAAATCATGTCCCGAGTTGGGTACATAAAGAACAAAGTTAGGTTGAACTAAATCACTCCAATAAAGGTTGAGGGCATCCAAAACCCAGTACTGGTCGTTAGTACCAATGACCGACAACTTGGGCATAGTTAATTGTGACCGATAGCTGTATGGGTCTACAAGGGCCGTTAAAGATTTTCCTTCTTCCTCCTCGAGTTTCTCCTGCAATCCGCGTACAGTATAGTCGTTAATCTGTTCACTGTACTGTCCCCACGTTGCTTTTTGATATTCCATCTGTACTGGCATGTTGAGAACATCAATCACTAAGGGGATCGTAGCCTTAATCCGTGGGTCAATTGCCGCCGTCAGCCAACTGGTCCAACCGCGTTTGGAGGCACCGGTAATGACAAATTTTTCGATCTTACCCCTCAATTTCTGCGCGGTAAATTGAGTCAGTGCGGTCATAGCTTGGGTAGCACTTTTAACCATTGGAAATAGAAGCAACCAACTGCTGTCTTTGGTTTCCAGGTATTTCTCGAAAGTGTGGGCGATCAGGTCGTCCTCCTTCCGGCCATCGTAGAGCGGTTGGTTAGGAACCTGGTGCAAAATAGCAAAAGCGGAGCCGGTCATCTGAGCCAGCTTAAGCCCCATCTCATTATCTTTGTCAGGAGGTTGACTGTCGGTCGAGCCACCTGAAACTAGGAGTAACATGGTATCCGGATAGCGGATAGATTTGGGTACAAACACCTGTAAATTGTGTTTCCACTGAATCTTTTTCCATATTTGTGAAACTAGGTGCAAGTTATAGATTTGACCGCTATCATGCTGAATGTGATCGATCTGTTGCCAAGAAAAGGTGGGCTCTTCCCTCTGCACATATTCAGCTAGATCCGGTTTAGGCGTGCCGACCACCATGGTCATATAAAGTGAAAGCCAATAAAGTTGCATAATCTATCTTCCTTAATTTTCTAGTATGGGAAATAATTAAACAGGATTGCTGATTCTAAATGGATTTTTAAGTATAGCATGCAATTTGAAACGGAAAGAACCCGCGATGGATAGGATACGTTAGTTACTCAGCAATGTCAAGAACCAGGAATGTTATTGGCATAGTGCGGCGTAAAAGTTCACCCTCGACAGAGGGATGATTATATGAAAACGACAGCCCAACCAATCATCGACGCTGAAGGAATCCACTGGTATACTATACTGGCGTACGACACACTCACGATCTGGGTCTCACGCGAGAGACAAAGCCATCGGTTGTATGACCTAGTGATTAGATGGCTTAGCTTCGCTGAACGCAGGTCAGACCGGAGGCACGGTCGAAATCGACCTATTGCGCATTTCAGATGAGAACCTTCAAGTCAATGCAGAGGTGTTAGAGATAGTTCGATAGGCGTTGAATTGTTATGGGGTAACGGACAAATCCAACTCGGTTTTTCAATTGACAATTGTGTTTCACTAACTGGCGACCACATCTGATATTCGAGTTGGTGGGAGTAACCATAACAGCCCATTACAAAAAGAGGAGATGAATAGTTACATGAATCCTATACAAAAAACAGAAATTTAGCAGGTACTTCATCGGCTTGAGGCGGAAGACGCCGAAGATTGCTGAACCCTCAATAAACCGAGAGAAGAACGCATGTTAACCCTTCATCCTGATACCTCGCGCCTGGTCCACATTATGATTCAATCCGCGGGATGCAAGCAACTGGTGGAAATTGGCGGAGCATACGGCTATTCCGCCATTTGGCTGGCACATGCTGCGCGTATCACCGGTGGACAACTAACCTCGCTGGAGATCAACCCAAAGTTGATTGAAATTGCCCCGCAGAATGTAGCGGAGGCCGGGTTAATCGATAGGGTCGAGTTTGTACCGGGAGATGTTCGAGAGACATTAAGTACTATAGAAACTCCCTTCGATTTTGTCTTACTTGACTGTTGGGAACGACTCTATGTCGAGATGCTGGATATGCTTGCGACAAAGTTACGGCCGGGAGGCATCTTAGTGGCTGATAACATCGATCCTGACAAGGAGGAATCTGACCCGTATATTCAAGCACTACACAATCATCCTCTGATGGAAACTGTCAGTGTCCCCATTGGTCGGGGTATTGAAGTGAGTACGAGAAGGTTGGCCTCCACCTAAATCTAATGGCTTGTCGTCGTCGCTCAATCGTATGATTTGGATTAAATCGTGTGAACAGACTTGTAGATCCAACTAATAAGTGTAATCTTTTAGTTGGTTAAGGATGTCAACTATTTTCCACGGTTTTTCCTTGACTAAACCTCTGATGAGGAGCATTGATAAAATCTTATCGCCAATTAGCATAGCATAATACCACCGAATTAATGTCCTGTTAAAAGCTGCCCGTAATTATAGTTAGATCAGCCAGTTCATTGTGATCCCCGGCGATATGAGAACTACGTGGAAGAGAGGCGAGAGGTCTACAAGGATATGGTCACGGTAGTAGAAGTAGCTGATGGGGAGAGATTATTACGGCGAGTAGCTCAGCTTAAACCAATCGGCATGATTAAGGGTTGAGCGTTGCTCGTTTTTGGAGAATCGATGAAATACCTATTTATTTTCACTTTAATGGCTTTAATTTACGTTAACCCAGTTAACGGACAACCAGGAGCGGTTGCTCGCGGCACAGTCTTTCTGGATCAGAATCAGAATGGGAATCTAGATCAGGGAGAGAGAGGAATCCCCAATGTAGCTGTTACTAATGGCTTGGATGTCGTTTTAACCAACACTAACGGGAATTATCAACTATCCGTCACCACAGACACCATCATCGCCGTGATCAAACCAACAGGTTATATGGCGCCGCTAAACCGGGATCATTTACCCCAGTTTTATTATATCCATAAACCGGATGGTTCACCGAAGGATTTAAAGTATCCCGGCTTGGCTCCGACAGGCAACTTACCAGACCGGATTGATTTTCCACTCTATTCTCAAGGCGAACCCGAGACTTTCAAACTGTTGCTATTTGGCGACACTCAACCCTACAATATGCAACAAATTGAGTGGGTTGCACACGATGTGGTTGGGGAAGTTATCGGTACTGAAGCCGTGCTGGGGCTTAGCCTTGGAGATCTGGTTGGCGATAACCTATCGTTGTTTCAACCGCTGATTGAGGTCTTATCACAAGTCAATATTCCCTGGTATAATGTCCTTGGTAACCACGACCAAAATTACGATGCCAAGGATGATGTCTATTCGGATGAAACTTTTGAACAGGTCTTTGGCCCAACCTCTTATGCCTTTAACTGGGGAAAAGTTCACTTCATTGTAATCGACAATGTCTATCATCTGATGAGAGACGGTCAACGTAGTTATAAAGAGTTGATTGGCGAAAAGCAGCTCCGGTTCATTGAAAATGACTTAAAGCATGTGCCAAAAGACTATTTGATCGTGGCTTCAATGCACACCCCCCTAACCTCTACAGAAGATGGTAAGGAATTGATCTCACTGTTAAGCGATTTTCCGTATACGCTCTCTTTTTCGGCGCACACGCACTATCAGCGCGACGATTTTATCCCGCCCCTCGATCCAGCGGATACATCTGCTTTGGCTGAAGACCCAACCCGCGACCAAATCAGTGATACGTCCAACCGGGAAGAGAAGGTTCAGGAACCAGCACATCATCATCACAACCACGCGACAGTTTCGGGAAGTTGGTGGAGTGGTGAAAAAGACGAACTCGGTATCCCACACACCATTATGAGCGACGGTGCTCCCAATGGATACAGTATTGTGACTTTTTCTGGCAACCAGTACAAGATTCGGTTCAAAGTTGCTCGAAGGCCGGCAGATTATCAGATGAACATCTATACCCCTTGGGAGGTCAGTACAGATCGACTATCCGAAACTCCAGTGATCGTTAATGTTTTTGCCGGTAATAAACGGACCAGAGTCGAAATGCGGATTGGTACTGATGGGCCCTGGACTGAAATGGAATGGGTCGAGCGAAAAGATCCCTACTACGAAGACCTGAGAGCGCGGGAAGAAGTTGAAACCTTACAAAATCAGCTCTATGACCGCCTACGTGAGTTGATGGGGAGACCGAAGGTACAACACGATTTTACGCTGGGGGAAGCTACACTCTCGCAACACATCTGGCAGGCGAAGCTAGCAACTGATATATCTGTTGGAACACACACCATCTATGTCAAGGCTACAGACAATTACAGTCAGATCCATCACGGTCGACGGATCATCCGTGTCGTTGACCCCGCAGATTCAACTGGGGAGTAGATCTAACCGCAATCCCCCAATCATTCCAGTTCAAGGCCGCTTCCCCCTAATTTAGCCGCTAAGAATTGAGAATTCACCAGCACGAAACTCAATCCTCATCCATCACCACCTGAATCATAGCTTTGATGTAACCGAACTCGAAGGCAAATGCCTGCCGTCCGCTCTCCGGATCTTTATGCCCGGGCGCATGGTCCGGAACAACCATGTGTTCGTACTCGACCTCTTTGAGGACCTGCATGTTCCGGTGCATGTTCATCACTCCTTCGTCCGGCCACACCTCCTGAAACTTGTTACGGCCACCGACGATGTTGCGGAAGTGAATCAGGAAAATCTTCTTCCGTTCACCGAAGTAACGGATGATCTCAGGCACCTCCTTTCTGGGGGCCTCCGAACTCTCCGCCATGCAGCCCAGGCACAGATTGACACCGTGATAAGGGCTTTCACAGATTTCGATGAAACGCTTGAACCCCTCTGCCCCACCGAGTACCCGGTCGACGCCACGGTAACCGGGCGGTAGCCACGGATCGCAGGGGTGGCATGCCATTCTAACTTTATACTTGGTCGCTACCGGAATGACCCGTTCGAGAAAGTAGGTAATGCGTTGCCAGTTCATCTCAGCCGTGACCGGCGTTTGGTACCTCGGTTCGCGGTCTCTAGCCTCCTCCAGATCCCAGGTGCTGTAGACAGAACCACCACGGCCGGCCGGCTTACTCTCAGTGCGCTGGTTCTCCATCTCGCAGAGGTAGTATTTGACCGCCGGTATTCCCGCTTCTGCGGCCTGTCGAACCATGTTGCAAACCAGTTCAATCTCTTTGTCGCCCTCGGTATAATTGCCGAGCATGAAGTTGGGAACACCACCGCCGTCGACGTTGAGTTGGGCAACAGGTATTGCTACCATCTCCATGTCGATGCCAAATTGGGCACACCTCTCTCTTTTCTGCGCTAGCTCTTCGACATCCCAACCGTACTCTCGATGAAAGGTGATAAAGTTTTCGTTCTTGTTGAACACACCGTGTCTGGCCAGATACTCCAGATCTTTATCCGACGTGTTGAACTGTTGTGTACCGACGTGCATTGAGTTCTCCTTAAGTTTTCAGGTTAGTTTTTTCTTCAGCACTTTCTTGCTCCCTGTGCCTTACTCTTTACACCGGAATAGTGCGTGCCATCCGGTTTACGCTCCTGTTATGGCGCAGTCTACCATAAGATTCCCTGGAAATCTCTTGGCCCATTTCCCTATAAGGAAACCGTGTTTTGCAGGTTTTCTCAGTTGGACTCTTATGTTACCATAGATTCCGCTTCAATTTAGCTGAGAGGAAAACCGATGATTTTTTCACCTGATATTGTAACGCGGAGTGGTGCCCCAGTCTGTCGACTCGGACTCGCCACCCGCGGCAACACACACCTGGCATCTCAGGATGTCGCCCACGCCATTGATCGAGGTATTAACTATCTCAATTGGTGTGGTCATCCAGACGGAATGAGCCAGGCGGTTCGGCAACTCTCGAACCGCCAAAGAGGCCAAATCGTTATCGCCACCCAATTCTCTGCTCGTTGTCAGGATCAAGCCAGAAGAGAATTGGATCAACTACTGGAGAGGTTGGGTACCAGTTGGATTGACGTGTTAACGTTTTATTATGTGGAGACGGAAGATGAGTGGGAAACCATCAGTGGAAAGGACGGTGCGCTAGGTGTAATCCAGCAAGCCAGGGATGCAGGGGTTGTCAGATTGATCGGCTTAACAACACATCAGAGAAAATTGGCTGCGAGACGGGCAGAACGGCAAGAGGCGTCGTTATTGATGATCCGCTACAATGCCGCCCACCGCGGGGCCGAACAGGAGGTGTTTCCTGTGACGGCTCCGCTAAACATACCGGTTGTTGCCTTTACCGGACTCCGTTGGGGCGCGCTGCTAAAAAGAACAGCGGAGGCCCCTCCACAGACAATACCTCCGACAGCCCAGGACTGTTATCGGTTTGTACTTTCCAACAGCGCGGTCTCAGTTGGACTCACCGCTCCCAACGACCGGATCGAATTAGACGAAAATCTCAACTTGCTCAACGACTGGTGTCCCTTAACCGAGCAAGAAATGAAACAACTCCGTGACCATGGAGATCGTGTTCATCGAACATCGGGACAGTTTCTATAAGGGGAGAGCGGAAATACCATAGAAAAAAGGCCTTTTTGAAAAAATCAAAAGGCTAAATCGCAGAATCAAAACACATACCGCTCTAGTCTATTACCGTTGTGTGCTACTTTCCGCCACCGCTAGTCAAAGTTAGATAAATGGAGCCGGTTAGCCTTGTCTTTTAAGCCAGGACCAAGTTGTTGCCAGTTTACCGGCTAGCTCAACTGTCAGGAACTCTGAATTCTCAGCCAGATAGGTCAAAATATTGCTCTCTTTTGACTTTTTGTCAGTATAAATACCATTATGATAGCCTAGGGTGAGAACCCTTTCTTTACCAACCTTATATTCACAACTATCGACCGTCCCTCATCCAATAGCACAGAACTAAATAACGCCCTCTTTCACCTGATCTAGTTTATACAGCAAAGAACAAATATCACCCAAATATAGCCTAGAATCCACTCATCTCAAATAATTTCTTGGCTTAAAAATAATTCATCACCGACGACGAATCAACAAATAACTTAGCCTCCAAATTTGAATTTACTAGGATCCATTTCAAAACGGCCTCAATGTAATCAGGATGCAAGCAAGGTGAAAAAAAGCTTGCTAGATACCAATCTCTCTTTCCCAGCCAACAACCAGTCTTTGGAAGTTTGGCCGCTATGCCAAAGTCAGCTCAATCTTCCATCGACGCCTATAGGCCGCAATTTGCCACCATCCTCATCTTTCTTGGTCTGCTTGTTTTTACCATCCGGATAGATCAATTCAATACCGCCTTTCAACAACCTTTGGCCAAGCGGATCACTGTTGTACTCCTTATCTACTATGATGCGGACAGGATTTTACCCAGGCCGACCATCATTTTTTTCGGCACCGCAATCTTCTCAATGCTGGGTTCCAGCAGTTTTATTTCACTCGGTCAGGCCGAATCAAGATCAGCACCGATAGGGACTGCCTGGCCATCGATTACCATCACCCACTTGCTACCCTTTCCGCCTTTGGTCTTTCCAAGGCCTGAGCCCCTTTTTCGGCCCAGGCCAAACTGCCATCGGCCAAGGTTTCCGGCCAATCTAACTGGCCCTGTTGGTTCAGTTCGGACAGGAACTTAGGCCATATTTTGAGCCAAACACCTGGCTCTTCCCATGGCTGCAATCTTGACCAGCAAGTGCTAGCTGATGGATATTGATCAGCTAAGTCGTTCCATCCGGCCCCAGTTGGTAATAGCCGGATCATGCCGTCAAATACTTCCCTGTTGCCTCTGGGCTCGGGTCCATCTTTGGCTGAAGGCTGAGGTTTTGGCCGCCAGGGTTCAAGTCTGATCCATTGTTCATCAGTGACAAATGGTTTTAGTTTTGAAATAGCTTCTAGCTAAATAGTAGTCCATTGCAGATGGTAATGAAGATTTATGCGGCCGACAGAAAACACCAGATACCCATCCTCATCACTGGCGGGTTATAAAAAATTCAGTGGGAATTGTTGCTGACCTGATAGTGAGGAGATAGGGCTTATTCCTACTGCCAGGAGGTTAATTGATGAGAAAAAGAAAGTATCCAGTTCAATTGTCGGAGGAACAATGGAATCATCTAAATTCATTACTTTGCAAAGGCCGGCACTCGTTACGCAAACTCAATCCTGCTGGTGTTCTTCTTCTGTGCCATCAAGGAAAGGAAGATCGAGAAGTTGCCTCGATAGTGAGTGTTAGCTTACAAGCGTAGATGCCGCCTTTATCCGCCAGATGGAGAATGTTTTGGATCTATATGCTGGAGCTTGGGATAGTAAACATCTCATCGTCTATTGGGATGAGATGTTGTATCGGTTGTTGGAACATACTCGTCAGCCCCAGCCCACACAAGTCGAAAAGCCCAGGCGAGAGGGTTATACCTATAAATGTAATGGCAGATGTAATTCCTTGCTTCTATTTGGTCCTCAAGCCTGTTGGTGTCTGGTAAAAGTTACCGTTCAACGCAAAGGCATTGACTATGCCGAATGTCTACGTGATTTGGAAAAGCTAGAGACAAGTTTGACACCACCTACTGGTAATATAAAAAAAATTGGCTGACCACTAGTAGTTCAAACAAAATCAATTAGAATTGAGATGCTCACAGTCTATATGAGTATAAGTTGATTTTTTATGTTTCTTTTGTTTTGTTGCCTTTGTAACAATTGCAAATACTGTCCCCAAGAAAGGTATCTTACGAGTCTCCGGTGACAATTCTTGGATTGTTTTCATTGATGGTAAAGAGGTGGCAAAAGCCAATAACTGGTGAATCCCTACCGTAACTAAATTTACTCTTAAAAGAAGATCTGCTCTTATTGCTATTTTACGCACGCGATGCGGAACCGGGAGTCGCAGATGTCGGTGGATTTCTAGCTGATATTATCTTGGATGACAACCCTAAGTGTTAAGTGTATCGGTGATAGTGGATGGATGTGAGATATCGGCAAACCGATCAATAGTGGAAAGGAAGATTGGCAAAAGACAAAAATCAATGATGGCAAGTGGATAGTATCCCCAACTTTACCAAGAATTTGGTGCTGGAGTTTGGGGTTTTGGTGCCAGCCGGACGAGAACCATAAAAAAACCGGCTGTACCGAATGATAGAGAAGATGATGTTTACTTCTGTTACTTAAATTGGTACACTTGCTGTCGATTACCGAGAAAATGGCAACGTTTTGAGTACAGATTAGGCGGGAGCATATAATGAAGTCTGTTGTAACCGCAGTCGCCGGCTTCATAATAATCCGATGAAGCCTACGATGCCGAAACCCGTACCGGAAACTTGGCTGACCTATCATCTTGCGCACCCCGGCCCAGACAAAGCGATCCCGGCCGATCCCAACTGTGCAATTTACTACAAAGGTTACTATCACTTGCATTACATCTTCCAGAACCAGGGACACTCCTTCGCTCATGTTTCGAGTAAGGATATGGTCCATTGGCAATGGCATGATACAACGCTTACCCCACCGTTGACCGGGCACGGAATGTTCAGTGGCACGGCATTCATGACCATGGAAGAGAAACCGGCCATCATTTACCATGGCCAGGGCTCGGGCAGAAACCAGATCGCCTTTGCTCAGGATGACCATTTGGAAAAGTGGTCTGAAGCTATCGCGGTCGAACCTCAAACAGCAGGCGGTAAAGAGCCGGAGATGCGACATTGGGATCCCGATTGCTGGTTGAAGGGCGATACTTACTACTCTATCGCAGGCGGCTCAAATCCGAGTTTGTCTAAATCCAAAGACCTTAAGAAATGGGAGTTTCAAGGCGAACTTTTCCACCCCGACTTTCCGAAAGGCCTGGGAGTGGCGAAGGAGGAAGACACTTCCTGTGCCAACATGTTCCCGATCGGCGACAAGTGGATGCTGCTGTGTATCAGTCATCAACTGGGTTGCCGTTATTATTTGGGCGACTTCAAAGAGGAGCAGTATCTCCCGGCTTATCATGCCTTGATGAATTGGGCTAGATGGGATTTCTTTGCCCCGGAATCGCTCCTGACTCCGGATGGCCGCCGCGTGATGTGGGCGTGGTGCACTCCATGGGTAAACGACATGCAGAAAGTCGGCCGGAAGCAGAATTTTGATGCGCTGATGGAGGGAAAGATTCAGCCCGGTATCCAGTCGCTACCACGAGAACTCAATCTGCCTAAAGATGGAATGTTACGCATTAAGCCCTTGCGCGAATTAGAGCAACTGCGTTCCAACCAGAAACAGGAAGCGGACATCACAATCAAGGATGATGCTCCTTATGTCTTGAAAGATATCTCCGGCGACACGATGGAGTTGGAAATCACCTTTGCAGTGCCTTCTTCGAGTGAGTTTGGAGTCAGGGTACTATGCGGTGAAGATGGAACCGACGGCTTTACGATTACCGCCGGCAGTATGAGAAAGACGTTGACCGTCGGTTATACCAAACCCCCTTTCGAACTGCAGCAGGGAGAAGACCTTACCCTGCGTGTATTCATCGACAAAAGCATGATTGAGGTGTTTATCAACGACCGTCAAGCCGCCGTCGCGTGGCATGATTACGATCCTAAAGATCTCCACGTCAGCTTATTTTGCAAAGATGGCAATGTTGAGGTGAAGACAGTAATAGCCTGGGAGATGAAGGCAATTTATGAAGTCGATAGCAGATAAACCCTGATCCGATAATTCAGGCTGGGAACTCTCCCCGTCTGGCTTGCGCTCACTTTCAACCTTTAGTTCACGCTG
The DNA here is from genome assembly GCA_030748495.1 of Candidatus Poribacteria bacterium. Lineage (GTDB taxonomy): Bacteria > Poribacteria > WGA-4E > WGA-4E > UBA9662. The sequence goes on from JASMLX010000031.1 coordinate 52,572, forward strand.
TCGAGCAGATTCATCTGCGCGTCATCCAGTTGCCAGTCGAAAATATCCAGATTATCTTTTAAATGGCTGTGAGAACTGGCTTTGGGAATCACAATTATCTTTTTCTGAACTAACCAACGTAGCGCCACCTGGGCTGCCGTCCGTTGTTGCTGTTCAGCCACGGACAGTACCGTTGGGTGACTGAGAATTGACTGCTTGGCTAGGGGGCAATAGGCGGTAATGGCCACCTGATGTTGTTGGCAGTAAGCTTGCAATTCGGGTGAATGATGGCCGATATGACACTCGACCTGATTGACGCTGATAGGCGCAATGGCTCTGGCTTCTTCGATTAGATCAATATCGAAGTTACTGACCCCGATACTTTTAACCCGTCCCTGTTGGTGTAGTTCCATAAAGGCGTTCAACGTCTCGGTCAACGGCACCTCTGGACTAGGCCAATGAATCAACAGCAGATCAACATAATCCATCTGCAAATGATCTAGACAGAGTTGAAATTGGCTCTTGACCAACGAAGCAGTTAGCGAGTCCCGCCAAATCTTACTGGTCAAAAAAATATCCGATCGGTCGACGCGCAACTCTCGCAGTATCTCGCCTATCTCTTGCTGATTTTGGTAGAGCCAGGCGGTATCAAAGTGCCGGTAGCCGAGTTCATAAGCCATTTGAACGGCCTTTTTACAGGCTTGTCCTCTGAGTTGCCAAGTTCCTAATCCTAGCAACGGCATCGGATGACCAGAAATCAGTGATATTGAGTCTATCATCGATTAGAATCCTTTTTATATTTTGGGGTTGTGTTTGAACCATTGGTTTCAAATATCATCTCAACCGAGATCTGATAAGAGGCAATCATTGTACTTCAGGTGAATCCATCGCACAACGTAACACTTTTCCTTTTTTACAAGTTTTTGTTATCCTTCATCTCTCGCCTCTGCTTGAGAACCAGTTGGAAAGAGATTAGAGTGTTTGAGCATCAGTTGAAGCCGCTTCACTAATCAGTCCTGATAATATAAATCATCGTCTCTGAGTGTTGTTTTTTCTAGTTGGATCTAACTCTATTATTAACAGTGGTTCTCACGTTTTTTACGTCGATTCGACTGTTGTCGGTCGCATTTTCCATTGAGCGCATTGAGCGGTGACTAGTAAAAAGATTCCGTATCTTACCTTTAGCTGATGCCGATTCTTGTCTGCCAACAAGCACTAATTTTTTGCTTTGCGCAGATTGTGAATGATCTGATGAGTGCTCATCCACCAAGTACCCGGGTGACTATAATTATTTTTGACTGAAGGCCAGCCAACCCAATATGTAGTATCAAAAGGAACGATTTTTCGAGCCTGGGTAAGCGGAATCATCACCTGTTCGGACACAAAATGGTTCATCGCTTCCGCAACCAAAGGCAGGATTTCCGCATCACCTAAAGGCAAGATACCAATTCTAGCCACGATCTGGCTGTATTGGTCGGCTTTTTCCCCCTGCCAGCGAACGAAATTATTGTTACTCGGTGCTCTTTCATCAATTGGTCGCCAGAACTGGCTAGTATAACGATTCAATGTAAACCACGGCTCGTTGATGGAGCCACAGGCGTCCCAGTCGATAACGGCTTCAAATTTACCAAAAGCCTTATTATCAGTCCAGGTTGATCCGGCTAAAGCTCGGGTGGTAGCGTTGATGCCTACTTCCCTCAATTGTTCTACAATCACTTCGGCAATGCGTCTTTTCTCGATAAACGCTTCGTGGGTTTGAATGTTGAGTGATAATTCTTGGTCGCCTTTCTGATAAAACCCATTCTTCTTTAAGACCCAACTATTGGCTTCGATCAAGGCTCGGGCGGCGGGTATATTACCTCTTGGAGCAACCCACAAATCCCTGATGGCGTCGATGTAAGGTTGCATGGCCGGATATTCGACAAAGATCGTCTTAGAAGCCACAGAAGTCCCCTCGTAGGCAATCTCGATGATCTGTTGCCGATCGATAATCAAGCTGAGTGCCTGTCGCATTTCCACCTTATCCCAGGGCGGAATCGTATGGTTGACAGAGAGTTGGCGCGGACAAGCCCCCATCCAAGCGTAAGGCATATCGTCGTCCCAAGCTATAATTCGTGGATTCTGGTTGCGGATGCTCTCAAATGCTCCCAAGGTAATATCCATCACGCTATCCAGCTTCGACTCGGCGGCTAACAGGGCCCTGGTCTCTTCAAGACCCGTTACGATCCAGACGAGTTGTTCGGGGGCTGGCAGTGGGCGGAACCCGGTTTCCACTCCCCACCAATCCTGACGTCGACGATAAATAAACTCTGTTTCGCCGGCAGCGACCAGTTGGTAAGCACCGGTACCGATAGGCCAACCTTTCTTCCGGTCGTAAAATTTGAATGTGAATGGATCTTGTCCATCCCAGATATGTTGAGGCAAAACGATGATTCCACCCCAGACACGGACCGAGAAATAGTCGACCTGAAAACGGGGGTTAGGTGATTTCAAATAAAATCGAACTGTTAAAGGGTCTACCTTTTCAATAGCGTCGACCCACTGTTGCATACTTGCAGCTTCGCTAAGCGACTGCGAAGCGTCGTTCAGTAAAAGGTTAAGGGTGAAAACAATATCATCAGCATCAAATGCCTGCCCATCCGACGAGCGAACGCCGTTGCGGATGTTGAGCGTCCATATATCCAGACGGTCGTTAACGATAAAACTTTTGCCCAGCCAGGGGTCGATTTTCCCCGTTGCGTAATTGAGGATAAAGAGTGGTTCCCAAACAGCCTGGTGCATTCCTTGGTTGCGGCTGGTACCAGGCACCATCCAGTTAAAGTTGAAAGGGTCAGAAATGGAACTACCGTCAATGTCGAAGATAACCGTATTTTCCCGGTCTACGGTTGTAGGGTTCGACCCAATTGATTGGGGAGCAATATCATCATCGGTACAGCCGAGAAAAACCAGAACCGTGACGAGCAGTATTGCAGCCCCACATCTAGCAGAAGGTAAGCGTATTGGATAACGCATACTCTCTGCCAGATGTGACTGATTCAATTGTTGTTGGGTGTTCTGACTTTTTTTAGGGCTAGGCTTTTTATTCTGAAATCTCATATTGAGAGATCTTAGAAGCCATTTCAAAACTGCCTCAATGTAATCAGGATGCAAGCAAGGTGAAAGAAAGCTTGCTAGATCTGAATTTC
>JASMLX010000320.1 GCA_030748495.1 Candidatus Poribacteria bacterium
CATACTGCTTCGGTAGCTTCTCAGCTTCGGTAGCCTTGTCATTGTAAATCTGAATGCCCGCAGAATTACCTTGTGGATTCTGTGCAAAATTCGTATTATTTTTCTCGTTCAACATAAAAAAGTTTCCTTTCCGCTAGAGGAAGCTTAATCTCCCAACTTGGTGGAACTGGTTGATGAGGATTGCAACGTGTTGGACTTTTAGCGAGTCATGTTTCTGTTTGCATGGCTCGCTTTTTTTATCTATCGGTTCGCTTTTGTCCACAGTTAGAGTATCACAGTTACTACTTCAAATCAAACTACCTCCCAGGATTGCGTATTTTAGTCAGTGAGGGTGTGCCTTTGGGACTCCTAACTCTTTTCGCCTTGTCCATCTTGGACTACCCCCTCCTTGGTTCTCACTTATAACGTTATAAGTGAGAAACCCTTACCATCTGAAGTAGTGGCTGAAATGTGACTTTCACGTGATGGCAAAGGGCAATTTTTTTCCCCTTTTGGGAAAAATTCCTCCATTTTTTTCAGCTTGGTATAAGCATCAATCAACTGGTCACCTTTAGTCCTTGCTATCACTGAGACATGACACCGGTGTCCACTCTGCTCATACTGGGAATATTCCAAGTATGGCAACATGCGCAATATTGCGCTTGCTATCATCTAAAAAACTCTCGCCACTTCTGCCAAATGGTGGCTGAGACTACAGCCGACAGAACAAACACAACGACAAACAGAATAACTTTACCTACTTTGAATAGGACATCGACTACGGCTTCCATCATTGTTTTCTCCACAGTAGCACCAAGGCTACGGCTGATAGGCCAACTAGATTGGCCGAGTACAACGGCATTGGGTAGAAGGCTCGGTTGAGTTCAGCCTTGACGTAAACCGCACAAACAACGATAACCACCAGCGAGAATATCACCTTAACCGCTTTGGTGAGAAGTAAACCTATCTGTCCTGTAGGTGGTTTTATTGGATACCACATCTGGTTCCTTTGGTCGTTATGTTTCTTTCACCGAGTGAGGATATTTTCCCTCTGGTGGAACGCTAACATTTCCCCTGTACCCAGAGAGAAAAACCTCAAATCCAGTTACCGTCAGGGATTGAGACGTTAGATCTGAGATTAAGAACATTTCATAGCCTTAATTTTGATACTCTTTTTAGACCCAGAGAGAAAAACGTTCAGGCAACCAGACGGTAACTGGCTTCCTGAAGCCGCCGTCTGAATTACAAGTTACCCGATTACGGGATTACCTTCAAACCCTTGCTATCACCGAGACATGACACCGGTGTCCACTCTGCCTCCTCACTATAAATATTTATAGTGAGAAACCCTTACCACCACTGAGCTACACTCTCTGTTGCGACTCTGACTATGTGACATACTATGGCAGGTTTTACCTTTACCATCTGAATGACTTGTGATATTATGATATAGGAGTCATTTTTTCATTTTTATGACTCCTTATTTCATTAAATGACTCCTTTCCTCCAGACACCTCATTTCATTTCTCACGAAGTGAAGTGAGGGTTTTTATTAGTCGTGTAGGCTTCACTGTTTAGCATTGACGTACGTATCAGAAAAACGACCGTTATTCTGAAACAAAA
>JASMLX010000321.1 GCA_030748495.1 Candidatus Poribacteria bacterium
TTCAAGGTTTTTATCCCTACTGTTTCTGCTAACAGTGTGGCTTCCAATTTGCCTTCCCCATCACTGGCCTGGCTGGACTGGGTTACCGTCACACCCTGTTCCGGCTCCACCACCAGGGTAGCCAGTTTACCGCTAATGGGTTGCTCCACTTCGTTGGTCAGCACGATTGGCACTTTGACCAACTGACCCACCTGACGGCGTCCGCCCACCTGAATGGCCACCTCGGCCACCTGATCGGAGATAAAGGTGATCACCGGCTTACTATCCAAAACCACCTCCCCCACTTTAATGGTTAGTGTCTGCTTCCCCTTGCTTTGACTGCTGATTTCAACCTGGGTTTGCCCCTTTGGATCCGTCTCCTTTATTGGACTGATGGTCACACCTGCCGCCGCAGTCAGTGAAACTGATACTGTCTGACCGTCCATAGGCAACCCTTCCAAATCCAATATTTTGACGGTTAGAACAGCTTTCTCCAGGCCGATAGTGGCCCATTTGCGATCCAGTACAGCCGTCGATTTATCAGCCGAAACCTGCTGCGGTTGCAGGCTAATCACCACCTGGCCGGAAACGCCGCTGGTATTGGTCACCGCGGTGATGGTGGCCGGCCCGGCTTTCTGGCTAGCGGTATAGGTGGCGCTATAAGTACCATTGCCCAAACTTTTGGCCGTGTCCGTTATGGTACCCAGGTCGGTCACCAGATCCACGGTCTCATCCGAGATAGGGGCTGAATGTTGATCTAATAACTTGACCGTGATCTGGCTGGTAGCCACACCGTTGGCGGTTAAGGTTTTTTTAGCTGTCGTAACTTCCATGCTACTGGTGACCGGTGATTCGTATTTGAAGGCTTGATCCAGTTGAGCTGGATTATCGGCCGAGTTATAAACCTCTACTGCTACCAGTCCGGCTAGGCCAGACGGTGTTAGGCAGGTCAGTTGACTGGCGGATTGCACCTTGATCTCCTGAGCCTGTTTGCCGCCCACTTTGACTTTTGTGGTAGTGGAGAAGAAGTTAGTCCCCTTGAGCGTCAGCAGTGTGTCGCCTTTAGTTGAGCCTCGCGGCGGTGAAACACTAGTTAGTGTGGGGTTAGGATTGATCTTGAGGTCAAATCTAACTGATCCACGGCTAATATCCGAGCTGGTGATGGTGTGTTGGTTGGTTAACGGGTTTAAATCATCGACGCTAAAGTTAAGGATATCGCCAACTTTAGCCACGGTTTCCGCTTCATCAGTAGCGGAAAACGCTACCGCATACTTGCCACTGTTATCTGTTTGGCTGACCTGGCTTAGGCTCTGAGTCAGATTTGTTACCTTGACCGAGAGACCATTGCTGACCACTTGACCATTGAGATAACTGACAGTCCCTCCAACAGCTACGGCTAACGCATTTGTTATTTGACCACCAAATAATTCGTCTTCCTGAACCCCAAAGATGATATCATCCATAACACCAACGACTTCGCCGTAGACTTCGAGGTCTCCTTGATCTTCAGCATCTTCGGTGGAGAGCCAGATCGGTTCCA
>JASMLX010000322.1 GCA_030748495.1 Candidatus Poribacteria bacterium
AAGCCGAGGCGAAACTTTATCAGGCGGCCTGATAAAACTCGGCAAAATTGCGCATCGGTCAAGATCTGAGTTTGGTCGAAAATGGAAGCGTTTCCGACTTCGACAAAAGTCTGGTCTATGGTGGAGACAGGAAGTCGGATCAAACTGCAATATTGCAGCTTGATATTTCCATTTGAAGGAAGTAGTAAACAGCAAAAAAAAGGTGAGATTGAAGTAAACAGTACGAGGCGAAATACGAAGCGTACACTGAAAACCTGTTTGCTACTTTTGAGACTTTTACGGTGTGTCAATGTAGCGAACTGATGTTTTAGCAAACTCATCAACATGAGGCCAATATTGTGTTTGTTTTGTAACAACAGTCTTTTGCTACGGATTCAGCCTATTTTGGGCGGGATATTTTAATTAACTATGCGTGCGAGAGTAACGGTCGTTTTTCTGATACGCATGAAACTTCAATAAATCGCTACGCTAAAATTAGCGAACCGTCTCAGTGATGGTAAGGGTTTCTCACTGTCCACGTGGACAGTGAGAGCAGAGTGGACACCGGTGTCATGTCTCAGTGATAGCAAGGACTAAGGAGGTACGAAATGACAGACCGAATAAACCTAATAATGCTGGAAATCGAGCGAATTGTGCAGGCCAAACTAGACGACGGGCAGACGGTCGAGGACCTGGAAAAAGACTTTGATAAGCTGGTGCTTGAATGCTTGCCAGCCTTGACAGCTAGTAACCGGCAGGGGTTAAATGTAAAATAAAATTTACATTTGAAACAGCCTTGTCGTAGAGTCACAACAAAGCGTGTAGCTCAGTGATGGTAAGGGTTTCTCACTTATAACGTTATAAGTGATAGGCAGAGTGGACACCGGTGTCCTATCTCGATAATAGCAAGGACTAAAGCTGTGCCCGGTATTAGTCCTTGCTATCACTGGTAACGTTACCAGTGAGAACCGGTTTCATACTGCGTTTTCACACAGTATCAACCAAGGGGGGGAGTCCAAGATGGACAGGCCGAAAAGGTTTAGGAGTCCCAAAGGCACACCCTCACTGACTAAAACACGCAATCCTGGGAGGTAGTTTGATTTGAAGTGGTAACTATGCTATTCTAACCGTAGACAAAAAAAGAGGGCCATGTGATGAGCACAGCCCTCTAAAAGTCCAACAAAAATGCAATTAGAGAGTAACCTCGACACAACTTCTCACGAAGCACCTGATGTCGAGACTCCAGAACCCGAAGTTGATCCTGTAAATCCCCCTTGATCAAAAGGAGATTTTTTTATGTTGAACGAGAAAAATGATACGAAGTCTGAGCGAATACCACAAGGTAATTCTGCGAGTATTCAGATTTACAATGACAAGGCT
>JASMLX010000323.1 GCA_030748495.1 Candidatus Poribacteria bacterium
GCCGCTCTGGCCCAGCCACCAGCAGGCCAGGCCGGGACAACCCGGATCCGTGGCTTCAATCTCGTCAAGCAACCCACGTCCGCTCCGGACCGGTTGGATCAGATCAATCATCCTTGTACCTCGCAGTGTTTGCCTTTCGCCATCATCCCTCATCTGGAGGGAACGGTGTAAGCCCATCATAGTCTTGGTAGATCACCGACACCAGCTTGAGCCCTTCAGCATACGCAGCAGCCTCGGCCATCATGACGGAAGCCCACTCGCAACTATGCAATATGGGCATGCCGCCCTCCCGGATCCTTGCACAATGCTGCAACGCATCCTCTACTGTGGCCTGGACCGTCTCATTCATCCCTTCGTCATCTCCACTGCTTCGGTAACCTCCTCCGGCCAGACGACATCGCCTAAACCGAGCAGGTTACCCACGTTAGACAGTCGCAGATGCCAGTGTCAACCTCCACCGGTGATTAAAAATAACCATCTCCTCTTTTGTCGAAAGAGAACCCTTCAGTAAGAAAGAGGATGAGAGAAGGTACTACTCCAATTTTGACACACATCGAAACCCGTAGCGGTGGTTCTTACTAGTCGTAGAGGCCGGAGAACTGTGGAAGCGACAAGCCACACGTAGAGATTCCGAAGGGTGACACCAAGCCCCACCGCGCAACACTCGGTCTGATCCCGTGTCCGGCCCTTGTGGGTTTTTCAAAGAGGATTTGCGTGCGTAACCTTCTTTATACCAATTGGCACACCATTCGTAGACATTACCGGCCATATCAAAAAGTCCAAAACTATTGGGTGGATAACTGCCAACTGGGGCTGTTATGATATGGCTGTCACCCACTTCCATGTCGGCCCAATCAAATTTACCATCTATTTGCCTCAAAACAGCATCCGCATCCTTATCAGCGAAGTTACGCTGCGAGCCGCCAGGTTCGGTATTTCCCCACGGATACCGTTTCCTTACCAATCCCCCACGGGCTGCATATTCCCATTCCGCTTCTGTCGGTAAGCGTTTGCCTGACCACTTAGCATAAGCCGTCGCGTCATTCCAATCAACATAGATCATCGGGTAGTCATCACCAGGTGAATATTGATCCACATCATCCCATGAACCTGTCCAGTTATATATGGAACAGCAAACGGCCGCTGGCGTGACTAGTATCGATATTCTGATCCAGTACCTGCAGATCCACCTGTTTGCCTTGGAGTTTGTCAGCCATTTGGCACAAATGCAAGGTGGAACGTGCTAAACGACCCAGTCTGGTCACCACCAGGGTGTCGCCCTGCCTGACATATTCCAGACAAGCCTTTAAT
>JASMLX010000324.1 GCA_030748495.1 Candidatus Poribacteria bacterium
AGTCCAGATGGACGGCGGATTGTGACAGCTAGTAAAGATCAGACAGCTAAAGTCTGGGATGCTGAGATGGGCACCGAACTGTTCATGCTGACAGGCCATGATGATCAAGTTTGGTCAGCCGTCTACAGTCCAGATGGTGAGCGTATAGTGACGGCTAGTGGTGATAGAACAGCCAAGATGTGGGATGCAAATACAGGCCAGGAACTGATGACTCTAACAGGCCATGAGGGCGGGGTCATGTCAGCGGCCTATAGTGCAAATGGCCAGCGTATAGTGACGGCTAGTAATGATCAGACAGCCAAGGTATGGGATGCAAATACAGCCAAGGAACTGCTCACCCTGACAGGCCATGGAGGTCAGGTCTTTTCAGCGGCCTATAGCCCAGATGGGCAGCGGATCGTGACAGGTAGTGAGGATAAGACAGCCAAAGTCTGGGATGCAGAGACTGGCACCGAACTGTTGACTCTGACAGGCTATGATAGTGCGGTCTATTCAGCCGCCTATAGTCCAGATGGGCAACGTATAGTGACCGCTAGTAAAACAGCCAAAGTATGGGAGGCTCAGACGGGCACTGAACTGCTCACCCTGACAGGCCATGATGGTAGGGTCAATTCAGCGGGCTATAGTCCAGATGGGCAGCGGATTGTGACTGCTAGTCATGATAGAACAGCCAGGGTCTGGGATGCAGAGACTGGCCAGGAACTGCTCACTCTGACAGGTCATGATGGTGCGGTTAGGTCAGTGGGCTATAGTCCAGATGGGCAGCGGATTGTGACCGCTAGTAATGATCAGACAGCCAAGGTATGGGATGCAAATACAGCCAAGGAACTGCTCACCCTGACAGGCCATGATGGTGGGGTCTTATCAGCGAGCTATAGTCCAGATGGGCAGCGGATTGTGACTGCTAGTCATGATAGAACAGCCAAGGTGTGGGAGGCTCAGACTGGCATCGAACTACTCACCCTGACAGGCCATGATGGTGCGGTTAGGTCAGTGGGCTATAGTCCAGACGGGCAACGGATTGTGACAGGTAGTCATGATAGAACAGCCAGGGTCTGGGAGGCTCAGACTGGCCAAGAACTGATGACTCTCAAAGGCCATGATAATTTGCTTTGGTCAGCGGGCTATAGTCCAGATGGGCAACGTATAGTGACCGCTAGTACTGATGGGACAGCCAAGGTGTGGGAGGCTCAGACTGGCATCGAACTACTCACCCTGACAGGCCATGATGGTAGGGTCAATTCAGTGGGCTATAGTCCAGATGGGCAGCGAATTGTGACCGCTAGT
>JASMLX010000325.1 GCA_030748495.1 Candidatus Poribacteria bacterium
TACCAGTTTGCACCATTCTGTACTTGCCCTCTCAAGGGGCTATAATATACACACCACGCCCTGATCCTTGCCTGTCCCCGCTCGTACCAGTTTGCACCATTCTGTACTTGCCCTCTCAAGGGGCTATAATATACACACCACGCCCTGATCCTTGCCTGTCCTCACCTGTACCAGTTTGCACCATTCTGTACTTGCCCAATCCCCCCTTTGATATAACTGGATTCTCCATCGCTTATTGAGTCTCAATTAACAAAAAAGCCCTCTTGCTTTGACACAACAGGGATGGTAGTAGTTGAAATCTTGGTTGGCGCTTACTTCAAGATTACCATCTTCTTGGTCTCTGTGCAGTCTAGTCACCAGCCTACAATTGATAGAAGTATTGTGCCAGTTAGCCAGCACCGGGGAATCCCTTGACAGTTATTTGCAACCAAATTACAATAAGGGGAATCTAGACTCTAGACCTTATTTTTTGGCCTTAGCAACTCAGTCTAAACATCCTCGCAGACAGTTGTTCAAGGGCAAAGTTAAAGATCAGATGCTCACGCTTGGATTACCAATTTGCGTGAGCCCTTCAGAGAAAATTAGACCAAATCAGGGCTAACCAGTGTGAAGTTAGCCTTAATCGCAGATAAAGGAGTTTTGAGATGAGACAATGTTTATTCTGCCTAATGATGATTCTCTTGGCATTAGCAACCTCACTAAATACGTGGGCTGGTGAACGGCATTATACCTTTCAGAATGACAATGCTTGGGAAGTGATAACTGGGAAATGGGAAATTAAAAACGCTGAGTATCACCAAACCGACAAAGATGTCCAGGATGGTATCACTTTGCTTAAAAAATCCGAAGGGATCGATACCGCCGACCTAGAGTCGATTTCGGTCAAGGCCTACGATCTTGGTACTGGTACGTGGCAGAACATCTTTATCGTTTTTAGCCACGATGGTAAATCGGACAACTACTATTTAGGCGGGGTCTTCGTTGGTGGTCGTCAAAAATGGGCCTTTGATCCGATTGCTACTAAAGACAACAAGCGAGGAGCTGAAATCCTGGTAGCGGCATGCGATCCTAACTGTCCGCCCGAGAAGTGGTTTGATATTCGTATTGAGTTTACGAATGGAGAAGCCATTTTGAGTGGTGGGGAAACAGGTGGCAAGATTAAGGAGATGGGCCGGCACAAATTCGGTAAAATTCAAGGCGGGCGCGTGGGACTTGGCGCTTCTAAAAGTATTGTGAAGTACAAGGACTTCATCGTCGTTGGAAAGGGAGTTCAGGCTTC
>JASMLX010000326.1 GCA_030748495.1 Candidatus Poribacteria bacterium
GGGCGGAGGTTCTCAATTCCGGTGGTTTAGACGTCGGCCCGCGCTCTAAATTGCCGCTAAAGTGGGCCGAGATCAAGCGCGACTAAATGTGCTCCTGGCATAATGTCGGTTGATAAATAGAGTTGGATTCTTTGCCATTGCTGATCTGTTACTTCGTTGCTATAACTGCTGGCTTCCACTTCGGATGGAGCCGGATCATATTGCTCGTTCCGGCCTGGAACTCTTTTCATGACGATCTAACCCTTTGGCCGAACAGGTTAAAATGTACCATGAAGATGGAAAAGAGAGAGCAGTGGATGTATGGGGTCATATATTCACTGATACCAAGGTTATGCCTCGATTAGCCAGTAAATCATTTGCTCAAATAGCTAGCAACCACCGAATTCCCAGATGGATTAGCCGGAGAGACCAGCCATGGTCGACCACGTTGGGTTTGACACCTCTATCAATACCAAACCTGACATAGTCTTCATTTTCTGCGATCAATGGAACGCTCGCTATCTGGGTTGCACCGGTCACCCACTAGTGCAAACACCTCAGCTGGACGCGCTGGCGGCCGGGGGCTGCCTCTTCGATACCGCCTACACCCCGTCGCCGGTTTGCATGCCGGCCCGGGCCTCATTAGCCAGTGGTCTCTACCCACACGCGCACGGGTTTTTCTCTAATTATACGGGGCAACCGTTCCCGGCCCATCAGGTAACCCTCTTCCGCTGCCTGCAGCAGGCTGGCTACATCACAGCCAAGATCGGAAAGTATCACTACTTCAGCCTGGAATGGGGGCAGGATTACGAAGACTACCGTCACTACTACAATCAACTGGGTCTGGACTGGGCTGAGGAGACATCGACCCCATTTCAGGGCCCCTTTATCAATAGCAACTACACCCGTTGGCTAAAGGCGCATGGTCTCCTCGACACTTTCATCACTGATATCGGTCATCGCTATGTGGATGGGCAGTACGTGGCCCGACCATCTCCCCTGCCGCCGGACATGACAGCCGATGGCTACGTTGGTCAGCAGACGCTGGCTTACCTTAATCGTGCACCGATTGACAAACCGTTGTTCCTTTGTGCCAGTTTTCCCGGTCCGCACACGCCCTTGGATGCGCCCGGTAAATACGCTAACATGTACCACCCGGTAGAAGTTGCATTGCCCCCAAACTACGATCGGCAACGTTGTCAATACGGTGAACAGGCGGTTACCGAGATGACCGCCCAGTACATGGGCAAGATCACCCACTTGGACCATCGGGTAGG
>JASMLX010000327.1 GCA_030748495.1 Candidatus Poribacteria bacterium
GACCGTACCGCAGTGGTACTACAAGATCATCGTCGATTACCATCAACCTGAGATTAAAGCTTTAGCTTTCATGATCCCTAACCGCAAACCACAGAAGTCGTTGCAAAGTTTCGTTGTCAGTATTGACAAACTGGAAGAGGTGACACAGCTAGACTTTCTCAATCTACTGCCACAGAAGGTACAGGAGCAGCTATAATCTAAGGTGAACTTGTCTCAATGGAAACTGCCTGTAGCCAAAGCAGACAAGTCAAAGCTGAGTAAAAGTGAAGCAGATACTGGAGGGGAATACTGGATCAGCAAGACCAATAAGCGCCACAATTCAACTTGTCGCTACTATCAGAAGTCCAAAGGCAGATCGGGTGGTAAGAATGAGGGCAGAGCCTGTAAGGTTTGTGGAGGTTAGAAAGGTCAAATGAAGATGAGAAATATAAGTCTATTGTTGTTACTATTTTTGGTGGGATTAACCAACGCCGAAACTTGGCAGAATAGGCAAAAAAACAGAGTTGATTTCTGCTTGGATCTTGGTTTCTTGACTCCTCACGGATATGGGGCCAACCTAGCTGTCTCATTGGATTTTAAATCGCTTAATAGCTATCGACCATTTGCTGCCTTTGGCTTCAACGTGATTACAGGTCTGACTTATAGTACGGGCATTGAATATCAAATAAATCCCCGCTTTAAATTGGGGTTGTTATTTTCAGTCGCTGGCGGTGAAGAACTAGGACAACACCATATGTATTGGGATGAAGCATCTCAAGCGGCCTTACCAGCAAATCGGTCCAAGATACTTTTATTCAGTAGCTATTTTGATTTGATCAAGTCCCGTTATCTAGACCTATTGTTAGGTGCAGCATTGGGAATAGCTAATGTGAATACATTAAGAGAAACCAGTGACAGGGGGCTAAGGCTGTGTGCTACGCCTGCATTCTCAGCTGGCATCAGGTATTAACGAATCAAGGTGTGGCCTGCAAGGTTTGTGGTGGTTAGAGCATCAACGACCCGGCTGGCAGAAACCAATCCAGAGGGGCAATGGCGATGCTACAGCTCAATTGAATGAACCCCATCACAACCAGACCGAAACACATCTTCCTACTCGTCACCTTACTGGTACCATTTTTGGCTTTCGGATTGACTGAACCAATCCTGACTCAGAATCCTGGCACTCAGCACCGAACTATGCAGTCGGCTCAGCAAAAGCGTGAGTATCTGCTCCACATCCCGC
>JASMLX010000328.1 GCA_030748495.1 Candidatus Poribacteria bacterium
AGGTGGCTACGTACCGTCTTTGTGGCCGATTGACTCGGTGGTAAAGGCCCGTGCTTCGCACGGGTCAGGGGTAATTACTTCGATCCTGACACAACACAACGAAAACCGCGGTTGACGTCCCTCTTATTCGGAAAGTCGTAGAGGCGGTCAGCCACGCGCAGGGCACGAGCACCGTTACGCCAAGCCCCCCCGCGCAACAGCCGGGATGTGCCGGTGTCCGGCCCGGCCGGGTTCTTGGCCGGGCTTTGGCTATAGTAATCAGGGGTCCACCAGTCTGCACACCATTCATAGACGTTGCCCGCCATGTCGTATAGTCCGTAGCCATTCGCTGGGTAACTACCCACCGCTGAACACGTGGCGTAGCCATCATCTACCTCCGCATTGGCCCAATCAGCAGATGCATTCTTATCGGCAAAATTGCACTGTGAACCATCAGGTTTTTCATTTCCCCACGGATAGCGTTTGCCTACCAATCCTCCACGAGCGGCATATTCCCACTCGGCTTCGGTCGGTAGACGTTTACCTGCCCATTTACAATAAGCCACCGCCTCGTTCACATCAACAAAAATCATCGGATGGTCGTCTGTAGGCGAAAACCAGTTAACATCGTGCCATGGAGGTTGCCGATATCCCGTCTCAGCCAAGAACTGCTTGTATCGACCCACCGTCACTTCGTGGATGTCAATGTAGAAGACGTCCAGTTCCACCGTGTGTACTGGCCTGGCCCCCTCCATCCACTCATCTGGCTCATTCATAGCATCACCCATCTCAAAGCTACCGGCCGGAATATAAGCCATTTCGGCTCCATCTTTCTTCCAAATGATCTTCTTAGCCGTAACCCCTTTCAATTCCTTTCCGCTTCCGACGACTACCAAGTCTTTATTTTCAGCATAAACTGAAAATACCAACAGCACTAACAACATCCAACTAAACTTTCGCATCATATCCTCCAATCGGTTTTTGTAATCAAAGAAAGACATTCCTAGAAGTATTCATACTCTTCCAAAAACTCACAGCAAGCCAATCTTCTCACCTATTAATAGCATTTAGATAACTTTGAGTGCTTCAAGCAATATCTCTGGTTCGTCGGTGCCAATACGAAACTTCTTGCCATTATGGTATGTCAGTTCTACAGCGTCGAGACCAGACATGTTCCACATCCAACCATGTGGTGTCCAGCGAATACCAAAGCCCCACCACCATCGGTTGCGTACTT
>JASMLX010000329.1 GCA_030748495.1 Candidatus Poribacteria bacterium
CTACCTAGTGCAGAGCGCTAGTGTATATAGGGGCAAAATTCTATGATGATTGGGAGATTTTCGGGCAATTATTGGGTATTCGCTACTGCGTTCTCTAGGTGAATACCAGTTATAAACCCCATTTAGCCCTCATTTATTGCTATTATCATGTCGTATGTGATAAATTTCAGTTGGATCTGGTACTGTTAGAATCAAACGGTTATTTTTGAACAGGTGGTAACTTTGATGCGGAAACTTAGTTTGGTTTTTTTGCTATTGATTTCCTCTCTGGCTTTAGC
Organism: Candidatus Poribacteria bacterium; assembly: GCA_030748495.1. Lineage (GTDB taxonomy): Bacteria > Poribacteria > WGA-4E > WGA-4E > UBA9662. Next base: position 279 of record JASMLX010000329.1, read on the forward strand.
CGACAAGTACGCTCTGCTGGTTGGTATTAACGACTACCAAAATGATATTGGGGCGCTGAAATACTGCGTGGCCGATGTAGAGGCCTTCCGCCAGGCCCTGATCGAAACGGCTGGGTTTAAACCGGAGAAAGTTCATCTGATGACCGACCAGATGTCGGGACAGGATCTACCCACCCGCATCAACGTCATCATGCGACTGGATATTCTGGCTAGCCAAATCCAGCCGCAAGATACCTTGATCTTCTATTTTTCTGGACACGGTATCTCAACCGACGACCAATCATTTTTGCTGGCTTCGGATAGTAACGCTACTACATTTACCACACTGGAACTGAGCGCCATTCCGCTACAGAAGGTGCGACAGATCCTGTCTAGGGTCAAGGCCCAACAACTGTTGACTATCATCGATGCTTGTCGCAACGATCCGGCCTCCGGTCGGGGCAACCAGGATAACCTGTTGAGCGACGATTTCGCTCGCGGATTCAAAGTCCAGCGCCAGGCCGGACCTTCGGGCAAACCGGCCGTCAGCGCCACCCTCTATGCTTGCAGCGTGGGTGAACGAGCCTACGAATGGTCGGAGAAAGAACAGGGTGTTTTTAGCTATTATCTGCTGCAAGGTTTGAAAGGTGAGGCGGCCAATGCCAAGGGTGATGTGACCATTACTGACCTAGCCGACTACACGCAGCAGAAAGTGGTGGATTGGGCTCAAACCTATCGAGGCAAAAAGCAGACCCCCTGGCTAAGTCTGCAAGGGGGATCCAAGCTAGTACTGGCCGAGAATGTGGTGGAGGAAGCGGTCAAAGTCGATCAACCGACGGAAGCGGTTAAGGTTGAGACGGTCGAGACCAAAGCCACTCTGTTTGTCAGTTCTGTACCGCAAGGTGCCACCGTCTATATCAACCAGCAGAAGATGGTGGAGAAAACGCCGGCTGTG
>JASMLX010000032.1 GCA_030748495.1 Candidatus Poribacteria bacterium
AGCCATGAACATCGCCATTAGCCGCAACTCCGGTTTAGCTTTTCCAGCTCTCAGAACAGATAGGACTTCCCAACTCCACCCGTCGGCAGATCCGAGGTAATAACATCCTTGCTTCGACCTCAGAAACCACTTATGCCCAAACCTTTCCACCTCGGCCTAAGACGCCAAAAACAGGACTTTTGCAACTCCCTCTTCCACGTTTACTACCAGCGGCTTTAGCGCGGTGTCTTTTGTGGTTCCATCGTGCCCCAATATAGGTTTCATCCACTTCTACCGTGCCAGAAAAGATATCCGGCATATCCCTTCTAAAAGCTGTCTCTGACATGAGTTAAAGCAGGTAAAATTCGTTGTCTGCGGCTCCCTGTTTCCTGAGCCATGGCAATGATGGGTAAACGCCTGAAAAACCAGGGCCAAAGATTGGACCATTCTTTGCGGGTTAAATGCGGGGTAATTTACCAGGTTTCCATTCGTAACGACAACAGCGGTAACGTTTCTTTTCTCTTCGGACACAGGAAAGATTTTGACAACCGCAACCGAAACACTTTAATTGCTTTTTCAGACGTGTAATTTACCAACATTGGTGGCTAAACTGCGACTCTACCCTATTTTTATAGTATAATATATTTGTTCTTGTTGAATACCACCAGCCAGAGCAGAAACGATAAAAAAGTATAAGATGATATCGAATATCAGAAAGAACCCGGAGGTCATCATGATCGTAAAGGAGCTATTTGTCATGCCTATCGTGGCTATAGTTTTTTCTTTTCTCGCTGCGCCATCACCGGCGACCGGAGCTCCTTTGCAAATGGTCAACCCGGACTTCACCCGAGGCGACAAGATCCCCGCGGGTGCGGGCCACGACTGGACACTGGGAGCTACTGGGGCCCGCGGGTGGATGTTCAGCAACAAACTTGTCACCACGGAGGCGCGACAAATCGCGATTACTCAGGTGGCAAAGGATTCCCCTGCAGACGGAGTTTTGGCTATCGGCGACGTGATCCTCGGCGTCGGCGGTGCACCGTTCTCCTACGATCCGCGCACCGAGCTGGGCAAGGCGCTCACTACAGCCGAATCGGAGACTGGTGACGGAAACCTGTCACTGATCCGCTATCGGGCCAGCAAGACCGAAAACGTCATCCTGAAACTGCCCGTCCTCGGAACTTACAGTGCGACGGCCCCCTACGATTGCCTGAAGTCACAACGCATTCTAGAGCGCGGTTGTCAGGAACTGGCCAAGCGTATCGCAGACCCATCCTACCGGCAGAATCCAATTACTCGTTCCTTGAATGCTCTTGCACTGCTGGCTAGCGGTAATCGCGAGTATATCCGGCTGATTCGCAAGGAAGCCCAATGGGCGGCGGACTATTCGGCCGACAGTTTCCAGACCTGGTATTACGGCTACGTCATCATGTTGCTTTCGGAGTACGTAATGGCAACCGGCGACGACTCAGTTATGCCAGGCTTAAGGCGTCTGGCGCTGGAAGCGGCCAACGGACAGAGCGTCGTAGGCTCGTGGGGCCACCGCTTCGCGCAGCCTGACGGGCGACTCGGCGGCTACGGAATGATGAACTCCCCGGGGCTACCGCTGACCACCTCTCTTGCGCTGGCCCGCACCGCAGGGGTGAATGATCCGGCAGTGGACCGCGCCATCGAACGCAGCGCTCGTCTCTTGCGATTCTATATTGGCAAAGGGGCGGTCCCTTACGGTGACCACCGTCCTTGGATCCAGACCCACGAAGACAACGGCAAGTGCGGGATGGCAGCCGTCATGTTTAACCTACTTGGCGAGGTACAGGGAGCGGAGTTCTTTTCTCGGATGAGCGTCGCCTCCCATGGAGCGGAGCGTGACACCGGCCACACCGGGAATTTCTTCAACATCCTATGGGCTCTACCGGGCGTGGCACAATCCGGTCCCCATGCTGCCGGGGTATGGATGCAGGAATTCGGTGCTTGGTATTTCGATTTGGCACGGCGCTGGGATGGGAGCTTTCTCCACCAAGGCCCTCCCCAAACAAACAAGGATAGTTACCAGAACTGGGATTGCAGCGGCGCTTATCTTCTGTCCTACGCAATGCCGCTCAAGAGGATCTATCTAACCGGCAAACGATCTGGCGTTGTCACCCCACTCGATGCCTCCTCAGTACAATCTCTGATTTTTGATGGGCGTGGCTGGAACAACATGGATCGCAATAGCTACTACGATAAGCTGAGCAAGGAAGAGCTCGTGGGTCGCCTCAGCAGTTGGTCGCCAGTCGTTCGTGAACGAGCGGCAATGGCGCTGGGACGCCGGCAGGATAAGGTTACGGCCCAATTGATCCGTCTACTCGACGCAGAGGGCCTCTATACCCGATACGGTGCATGCCAGGCACTCAAAATGCAGCGTAAACGCGGCGCTATAGCCATCCCGGCATTGCTCAAGACGTTTCATTCCAGCGACCTCTGGCTACGAATCCTGGCCGCCGAGGCACTGGCAGGGATTGGAGAACCCGCTAGAGTAGCCGTTCCCGAAATGCTGGTAAGGCTTACGAAGCATGATTCCAAGAACGATCCGCGAAATATGGAGCAACGCTACGTGTCCTTCGCCCTTTTCAACAGGCGAGGTGGTCTGATCGGCCAATCGCTCGGAGGTGTCGATCGCAAGCTGCTCATGAAAGCCGTTCGTGCAGGACTCTTGAACGAAGACGGTCGCGCACGAGGCAGTATCGTCAGTGTATACGAGAATCTCACCTATGACGAAATCAAACCGTTGCTGCCCGCCATCCACAAGGCAATCATTGAACCGGCCCCAAGTGGAATCATGTTTGCTGACGGTATTCGTATAAGTGGTCTGGAACTCCTTACAAAATACCGAATCGACAAAGGGATAGAACTTCTTGCCGACTACTCCCGTAACCAGAAAAAACATGGCAGTGAAAAGCGCATTTTGAAGGTCATGGAGATGCTCAAGGCCTATGGGGTGCATGGGAAACGCGTCATCCCCCAATTAAAGGCTGTGGCAAATTTTTTTGAGAATGAAGAAAAGGACTTCCCGCACCACTTGAGCCTGAGGAAGGCGGAGTTTGTCAGAAAAACTATAGTAGCGATTGAAGCTTCAATCGATGAGCCCAAGTTAATCTATCTGAACCGGTGACGATCAACCAATTCGGATTACACGATAGGATTTATAGCGATAGTCCAACGACAGCAACTCCTAACAGCTACAAGAGGTATCATGCCTGGTTAGTGGAACTGCCCATCACTGGGGATTGCAAAACAATAATGTCCGCTAAATAACCTGATCGGACGTTATTGATCCCTTTCTATCACTGAGACACCTTCGCATTGGTAGTCCAAACCAAACACCCCATACAGTGTATCTTGGGGTCATCCTTGACGAGTCATGCTAACCCATACTAGCATGGCTCGTTTCTCCCATGAGAACCTTTGTCTTTATCAGCAGATCTGATGGTCTGTTGCTGTCACTTTTATCTAACCTTTACTAAATATTTCGCATTAGGAGATTTATAATGCCTCTCAAGCAAAAGATTTTCTACATTTCCATCGGCGTTATTCTACTAGCCAGTTTCCAAATCGGATTTCACCTGTTACCCCGATTCGCCTTCGCCGATAGCCACCAAGCCCAAGAAGCAGAAAGCCAACCTGAACCAATCAAAACTTTATTTCTCATTGACTACCCACTGGGTGGTAAAAGTGCATATTTGGAATGGGTGAAAGAAGTTAGTCCATCCTTAGTCACTGAAGAGGTGGCAAGAATTCGCTCCTATGACAACTTTGAAGGAAGCAGCCCTCATCGATTCGTTGAGATGGAATTTAATAGTATAGAGGACATGCAGAAATATCAACGTCGCAGTGAAATCCGGGCACTCATGGCAGATATGAGCAATCATACCTCACGTTCTGAGGTCCATACTTTCATTCAAAGAAGTGACTACGTCAAACTGAGTCCATGACAAATGTGGCCAGCCTTAGCCTAGCCCTATTGACTAACAAATAGTAGGGCTTTTGTAATCACGGAATGACCAATAAATACCGTTGTCGGACATCTTGACCGCCGCTACTCCATCAGCCTGACTGCCTACTTCTGGTCTTTTCCATTCCTCGAACCCGGGGTTAAAACTGCCCCTACCAGCATCTTTTATTATTCCTATTCCAGTTATCAAAAAATCCCTCTTGCTTTTACGCAACAAGGCTGGTAGGGATTGAGATGTGGGTTTGGGCTTATTTCAGGATCACCATTTTTCTGGTTTTCGTATTGCTTGCAGTTGGTAGAAGAAGTGCCTGAGCCCACCTACGCTCCGGTTTCTGTCTTACTATCTCAATAAATTGCTTTCTCTGTCTGGCTGTAACTGCAAGCTGTTAGATGGCCCAACTGCATTTTCCTGACGACTCTACCCGCCGCATCATTGGTCCCGAGTTACATCCGTACTTAGTGCAACTGCTGCCCTGTGGTAGACGCAAGCCAAGCCGATAGGTATAATATACCGGTTACTGACAAACAGCAGCCTAGACAAAACGATATAGGAGTTTACTGATGACCGACCAAATGTTGACTTCAGAGCAGATTGATTTCTTTAAGACCAACGGATATCTAATCCTCGAGAGTTTTATTGAAACCGAAACCATCGACAGTTGGCAACAACAGATTTGGCAACATTTGCAAGCTGACCTGTCCGATCCCAGCGGTTGGCCAAATCCATATGTGGTCGATGGGTTGAAAATTGAACCGGAAAAACAAATCTTGGGGCAACTGCCACAGGTACGTCAAGTGGTCGATCAATTGGGTGGAGGTCTGTTCAATGGTGGTGGTGGGCAGGTCTTAGCGCAATGGCCTCGAAAAGAAGAGCACCAATGGCAGATGCCGAACAGTGGACATATCGACGGCTACGGGCCAAACGGCTGGAGCGGCGGTTTTATGTTAGGTGCCACTACTTACATGTACGATGTCGAGTCCGAAGGCGGTGCCTTTATCTATTGGCCGAAAAGCCATCTGAGCACGCACGACTACTTCTTGGCCTATCCAACTCATATAGACGGCAGTTTTCGAGACAAAGAAGGTTGGGGATGGGGAATCTTCTCTGATCGATCACCAGAACCTCCCTGCCAGTTTACGGCAAAGGCTGGCGATGTCATTTTCTGGCATTGTTTTCTTTGCCACACCGGGTCGGCCAACATCCGTCAAGTACCGCGATTTGGTGTCTTTGCCCGCTGGTCACATCAAGAAAAAGAGAATATGCGGTACGAAATTCCAGCCGATCTATGGAAATACTGGTCAATTTAAGGAACGGTACCACTATGGACTACGGTTGCTATACCTAGGGGCAGCCGCTTATTAATTTAAGATGTTAGACACCGCATCGTACACAATGTCTGACATGGTATACCCGTATACCCCTTCAAAGCCAAGTAGATCTGCACTGAGCGAAAAACGGCATAAAGACGAACCGGAAAAGATTAATGGACGATCTTGCTGCAACGCCTCCGAGCAGTGTTCATATCTAACAACAATGGTAAAGTCCGTTCCTTCGCCGCTTGTAAGGACTGCACTTCGTGCCGTTCAGGGGCAATCGGATCCTGACACAACACATCGAAAGCCGTCGATGTTGCCCCCATCATTCGGAGAGTTGTAGCTGCGACGAGTCACCCGCAGGAAGTAAGTCGTGCTGCCCCAAGACCCGCCCCGCAACACCCGGTAGTTTCGGTCACGGCTATACCAATCCTGACACCATTCCCAAACGTTCCCAATCATATCAAATAAACCATATCCATTCGGCTTCAAACTTCCTACTGGGGCCGCAGCCCATTCCCACTTGTCTTGGCCACCAGTTCTCTTATAGTTGGCATAATCACGGGCCAAACTCTCATCTTCTCCCCAAGGATATTCCTTGTTTTGTAAGCCTCCCCGAGCGGCCCACTCCCATTCTTTCTCTGTCGGTAACCTTTTCCCAACCCATTTGGCATAGGCTATGGCGTCTAACCAACTCACCCAAATCATCGGGTGTTTATCTGTAGATGAGAATTTAGATACCTGATTCCAGTTCCCCTCATAAGCGTATCCACTTTCTTGCACGAACTGTTTAAACCGACCCACTGTGACCTCCATGCTATCCATGTAGAAAACTGGCCTTGATGGGCCAGCAGGAATGCGCCTCATCTTGGCTCCATCTTTCTTCCAAATGATTTGCTTCGGTCTGATTAATTTACCCTCTTTAACAACAACTGACTCAATTCCCTTAAACTCATCAGCACTTCCAACAACCACCTCTTTTTCATCTTCTGCAGAAACTGAAAACACCAACAAAGACAACAACATCCAACTAAATTTCCGCATCATACTTCTCCAATAGGGTTTTGTAATCATAGTGTACTGGCTCCTGAAACTCCCCCCTACATCAATAATTATCCGATATGTGTTCCCGCTCGGTACTACAACGGCTCCGAGCAGTGTTTGTGTCTGATTGACTCGGTGTGCCGAGTTAATGGATAGTCGTCATCATCAAGGCAGAACTGATAATAGGTTTTGATTTCGTTACGTAAGGACTTGCCAAAAACGGACAGAATTGTGTGTAACGACTTTCCTTCGTCGAGGTACTTTCTCACGTATAGCTGACGCCATAACCGAATGGCTGTCATTGAAGTCGGAAGTTCGTTACTTTTCACATACACCTGTAATTCCTACTGTCTTACCTTTTGAAATCGGAATGGTTTGTGATATGATGGGAGAGTCATTTTTCATTGAATGAATCCTTTAGATAGATTAATCCCCATTTCATTTCTCAGCCATTTGGAATGAAATGGGGTTTTTTGTTAGTCTACTCTTAGGATTGGGACTCTGAAGCCCTTTCGGATTGCAGATCTGGGAATCCCCCACACACATCGGCCACGGTGAACTCCCTACTCCAGTGGAACAACGTCATCACGCGGAACATCAGAAATTAGCCGAGATTAAGGGGCAATCGTGGCTGCAACGGTTAAAATGGCTGATCCGTAACAGGGGTGCACTTTGTGCGGCTCAGAGGCAATTAAGGCAGGTCTGCAACAATCAAAAACCGTAGATTTTCACTTATTTTTGCCACCGGTGCCATCATAATTAGCATCATCACGGACCAAAAATTCATCTTCTCCCCAAGAATACTCCTCGTTTTTCAAGCGTCCCCGAGCGGCAAATTCCCATTCCTTTCCAATCGGCAATCTTTTCCCGCTCCATTTAGCGTAGGCCGTAACATCGTGCCAACTAACATAACCCGTTGGCTGTCCCCATCGGCAAGTAGATACTTTTTCACTTCATTCCAGCGATTGTTGATATCCCATCCGTCCTTAACAGTCTCAGGTTTAACTGATAAACCTCTTGAATAAGCTATCTATAGAAGGCTGATAGTTCAAGCGTCTTCAAGTGGGCATAGGGCGGCCGGGTCATCAGCCGACCGTCGTCGACTGGTCCACCAAGCGTATTTTGGTTTGCCCTTATTGTCTACATCGACGACGCATTTAAATCCCCTTGCTTCGTCTTCCCCGCGCTAGGCCACTAGCATTGCGATAAGATACCAATACGACTCGACCTAACCCTCTAAAAGGCCCTTTATATTTGTGTAGGGCCTAGCTCGATCGAAAAATTACTTTGCACTCTTCGGTGTTACTGTTGTTAACTGTAGGGCGGTGCAACGATCGTTATCCCCAAAGCCTATAAGCAGATGAAATTCCTGTAGATTGCACTCAAAAGCAAGAGCTTCGATTCGGAGGTTATGCATTTGAGCCTTCAAATTGATTGTCGAAGAATGTATCGCAACACTTCTAGCGATTATCGCTGTCGGATCCGAGGTTTTCTCCACGGAGGCGGCTAGCGCGAATGTCGTATTTTCCTGGATAACGAATGGGCAGGTGTCCGTCGGCGATCATCAGATCAAGTGGATTCACCATGGTCTTCATCGGCATCTGAACTTGCATATGTAGCCGGGCCGACTCGTAGGCGGCGTGTATCATTTCTAAAGCCTTGTAGCCGTTTTCGCCGTTGCCTCGGTGATCATCGGAACGCCCTGAAGCCCAGGCCGCTAATTCCTGCGCCTGACCGGCTCCACCCTCGAGCCACTCGAAACCAGCTGAGCCGTATTTGAAAAACTCGCCATCGGGTTTATGATGAGCCCAACCTCCCGATTTAGCGTTCATCAGGTACAGATCATTTGTGGTCATCTCTATCATGCCTTCCGATCCGTAGATCCGTGCACCTTGCCAGCGATCTGGCGTAAGGTCGGAAACGATCATGGCCTGAGTGTCGTTTTCAAAACCAAAGACCGCGAGTGCCTTATCTTCTATCTGAGTCGAACGCTCCCAGCGATCGGTCTCGCGTTCGACATTACCCATCACCCACGTGCACTCAATATCGCCGAGTAAGTACCTGAACATGTCGGTTTGGTGCGATGCGTAGTTCGGTAGTCCGTCACCAGCAACACTGGTGATAAGCCGAATATCACCCAGTTGGCCATCTGCGATCAGCTGTTTGGCCAGAGTGTAGGCCGGCAGAAAGCGCCGCTGATGGCCGATGGCTAGTTTCACGTTGTTCCGTTTGCAAACCATCAACATGTCGGCCGCTGCGCCCAAACTATCGGCCATCGGTTTTTCGCAGAGAATGGCTTTCACGCCGCCAGCAGCGGCCGCTGCAATGGTCATGGGAGCATGACCGCTATGCCAGACGCCGATTGAAACGACGTCTGGCTTCGCTTCTTGCAGCATCTCTCGGAAGTCGGTGAAGTGTTGAGCTTTGTAGTCGTCGTATTCCGAAAAGACTTTATCGTACTCGTTCATCACCTCACTACTCAGATCAGCCAGAGCGACGATTTCGTACTGTCCACTGTTCAAGTAACCCCGCGAGTGGTTCTTGGTCATACCACCGCTACCAATGATACCAACATGAAGTTTTTCTGCCATTTCCCTAGCTCCAGGTAATTTCGAGTTTAGATTGCCCTACAGAGTTTACAGATGTGTTGACGTTCAGCCTTCAAGCATCGTATCTCAGTCATCTACCGACTCTTGTCAATTGATCATAGGTAGGATTTATTTTTCATTCTTAGATCTGCTCTTTTCACTACTCAGAGCTTTACTCACCTGATAATAGCGCCTGAGCCAGAATCGCTTCGGCAACCATCATCGTCTTAACACAGTCCCGACAAGGTCTTAATGCCTGCTGATCCGACTTTGGGCAAAGATTCGTAAAACTACTTGCCCAGAAAGGGGCGATTTAACCGCGAGTGGTAGGGCGGTTCCATCACACTTTGCTGCCGTTCATCAGCCCATTCTGGAACTGGATAGGCCGGGACATATGCCAGATTGCCCGCCGTATATCGCGTCAAAATAGACCTTCTGGCATGGTCGGCTTTCCAGGGGATTGTACCGTGGGTGACAGCCTCAGTAAAGATCACCACACTGCCAGCTTTGCAGGTCACTTGTCGTATCTGTTGCTGATGCTTTTGGTAGTGACGAATAGAATCAGGACAAGCGATGTTGCTCTTGTGACTACCTGGAATCAAGACCAAACCGCCATCCCCTTCATTGACATCGGTCAGTTGGAAGGCTGCCACCGTCAGACCATTGTGCATTCGTCCATGGCGGAAAATATAGTATTGATTGGGATCAAAACCTGGGCCGGACGAGCCGTGAAAAAGATGCCCCTCCGTCCCCTTATCCATTGACAACAAGAAAGGGTGATGATCCATGCGAAAACCTTGGCCCAGAATCTGGTTTAAATAGGGCACAATTTTGGCGTGGGCTAACATGAGACGAAACGGATCGCACCAGGGCGGGGCTAACTCCAGCAAGCCACCCAGTTCGCCCCGGCCATGCTCCCCGCGGAGGTATTCGGAACCACCATCCAGTCGTTGATCCCGAGGCCGAATGTGTATCTTATCCAGGTTTTGGTCGATGGCCTGGTTGGCGGTGGAAACTTCTTCTTGAGTTAAGACATCTTCGACAACCAAATAACCAGTCAGATCAAAGAGGTAAAGTTCTTCCTGATTCATGTACAAGTCCTCCTTCAGGTATCAGTTCTTCAAATCTCTCCTCTCGGAGAAGGGTAAGTACTTCAGCAGTTTAGACTAAAATCAGCCCGTTGGCCGATTAATTTGAACTCAGACCTAAGGAGCAAAGGCATTAGGAACTTCGAGCTGAATTCGGCAGATTGAACTTCTAGCCGTTATAAATAGTGTTTGCTAGTTCTCTCTACCCCAATCAGGTTGGTAGGCTAGAGGCAGGAAATTTTCAATGTTTCCGTCAGATACTTACAGTTAATCTCAATTTTGTCATCAACCGAACCTTCGCCTTCGTTGGGGCGTGGGGGATCGAGATCAAGCGTGATCCATCCGTCATAGCCGCGCTCATTCAGCAGGGTCCAAATCGCAAGGTGGTCGACGCCACCGGATCCCAAATCTTTGTACAGGATTTCCTCTGCGTGCATCTCCTTCGTCGGTGTTGGGCCCACATAACCACGATACGACGCCTTCGAATCCTTCCAGTGAACAGCGGCCAGTCGGTCGTAGTAATCGTCGATAAGCCGTACCGGATCGCCTCCTCCCAGGTTGAGCTGGGCGGTGTCAGGAATCCAGGATACGATATCTGGGTCGGTCTGATCTAGAAGGGCACGTACCTCTTCCGGTCGCTCGATCGGTCCCCAGATATGCGGATGTGGCGCGATTGTCACCCCCATCTCCAGTGTCCGCTGGCCCAGTTCTAATACGGTTTCGGCGATCGCTTTAATATCGTCAACGGTGGTTCCACTCTGCGGCCGGCTGCCCAGGTTGATCTTGAAGTACGTGCAGCCAAAGATCTTCAGGAAATCGCTGCAGAAGGTGACGTGGTCGGCGATTGTTTGACGACGTTTTGACGGATCGATAAACGTCATCGATTGACCGGGCCCGCCGTTAGAGGCGGTGATGAGCCGTATGCCATGCTCGTCGAGGAGATCCTTCAGAGCTTGCGGTTGGTCGAGCCAAGTGATCAGGCCACCGCGGTAAGGCTCGACGCCCGGCAGACCGTGTTTAGCAATCAGCGACATAGATTCAGTGGTGAAGGCTCCAAAAATAGCGCCTCCCATAGCAAAGTGGATGTTTGATGACACGATGATCCCTCGTTCAGTTTCATTCCGGCCGTATTGATCCTGTGGCCTTCAGTCAGTTCATTGTTTCTGATCGTAGATCGTCGAGAATCCGCTCGACGCGGTTCTTCTCCTGATCGTCCAGTTGCTTGAGCGGAGGTCGGACGAGATCGCTTCCCATTCGGTTCAGACGTTTGAGCGCGTATTTCATACGGGTATGTCCATTCTGACCGGGGCGGTAGAAGACCTGAGTCAGGCGGTAAAGAACGTCGCTCACTTTTCGAGCTTGCTTAAGATCGCTGGCCCACACGGCTCGACAGAGTGCAACGTGAAGGTCAGCGCTGATGCTCCCCATACCCGAAAGAATACCGTCCGCCCCCATGGCCAAGTCGCCCAAGAGCCAGCGACTGTGGGTAGACCAGATGGCGATTTCGGAATCGGCGGCCCGCATGGCACGCATGTCGATCTCACTAGTCTCAGGGCTGCCGCCACCCTCTTTGACCGCAAAGACGCGTTCTTGCTCTGCCAGGGCGATCATTGTCTCGACAGGATAGCCGAATCCATCGGGTTTAACCTGGTAGAAAGCGACGGGCAGATCGCAGCCAGCAAAGACCTTTCCGAATCGATCCAGCGCTCCGTTCACGGTTGTGTGGGCTTTGTCGTTGGGCGGCATGATCAAAATGGCTTCGGCGCCAGCCTTCTCCGCCTCTCTGGCCAGCAAGCCTAGATCCGACTCGATTTCGGATTCGCGAACTGCCGCGATGATCGGCGTTTTTCCACCCGAGGCATCAATAGCCTTTTCGATCAGAACCGTTTTCTCACCCCGGGTGAGGGTGCTGTCCTCCATCGAGGCGCCGTTTACCATGATGGCGGTGACACCGTCAACTGAGCATACATCCTGAATATGTCGACCGAATTCGTCATAGTCGACTTCCATCTGTTTATTGAACGGCGTCAAAACAGCGGGTACGACACTGTTAACGGGGATTCTTTGGAGTCTCATAGCTCTTCTCCTTTTCGACTTCCGACATTGAAGAGATTATACTTTATTTGGTAGTGCTAAACCATAGCTGATTTCCTGTCCCAATTATATTCTCCGATCAACCACTTCATGACTTCAAAATGATTTTCCCCTTTCTTGGAAACAGAACCTGTCTTTCTGACAAATCTGCCTCATCTTGGTCGAATAATGTTGTTACAGCCTTCAATCTAACTGGTTTCATCCGTCCCTTTTTGGCCAATCCTATGTTTCTCCTTTGGCCAACACTGATAACAATGCCAAGGGTCACTTCTAGATCGACAAATGCGGTCTTGAGATGCTATTTCTACCACAAAGTAGTTGGCTGATACTTAGTCTCTTTGGCCTAAATGCCAACCAACTAATTGCTGAGTTCTTCTACAGATTGCAAACCCAATCCAGGCTGTGTTAGCTTTGGAATCAACCAAAGACCATATTTCATCCAACGCTAAAATATCTTCTGGCCCAAGATCTATTAAGACTTGATCTGGAGAAAGATCCTCCAATTGTTTTTCAAATTCCGTTGATAACTGTTTGTGGAGCAAGGCCATAGATTCTTGACCAGCCGGTCAAAGAAGCTGTTTCTGGGTAGGTTTTTAGAATCAGTTCTGTTTTCTCTTCCGTGTCAGGTGAAGAGTCTAGAAGCTTGACAATCTAAGCCATAAATCTTCTGCTTCCCAGAAGCGGTAGTCCCATTTTGGACGCTATTTTGGCTCTGACAAGGAGGACAAATTTGATGTTCTAGGATCATCAAAAGAAACAAATTTTAGACTTGATAAAAGAGTCTTATCAGCTAATATTGGACACTACCGAATTGAGACTCTTTTTTAGCCGCCATTCATATACGGTGTATATTTTTATGGGCCACTCGTGACTATACTATGAGCGAAGGAGCTTAAAGTTGCAGGTCAGTGAAAGCATAGTCAGGAAACTGATTAAAAGGAATATTCCACAAAAGAGAGAGGGCGCAAATGATGAAGACCGAAAGAGATTATAAAGTTCGTGCAATTCATTGTTCACACCAGGCTTCGGCCGAAGAGATTTATGATCGATTAAAGGAGATAACGGCACCACTGGATCGTGCCTGGGAAAAAATAGAAAAGGCGCAAAAAATCGTGGTGAAGGCAAATATGCAGATGCGAACGGCCAACATCCGGCGGATTGCCGGAAGACGTCAGGAATTGGTAGATGACGACGTTTTGTGGGCTAGTTTAAGATTGTTGAAAGAACGCAGTGAAGCTGAGATCGTGATGTTAGATACCAGCACTGCCCCGCATGGCCAACGCCCTGGTGATGATTTTAATATGAAACTACTAATCGACGAAATGGGCATCGGTTATATAGAGGCCGGCGACCCACCATTTATAAACTACAAAGTGCCCGGTGGCGGCATCATGTTTTCTCAATATCAACTGTCTGCCGCGATCCAGGAAGCAGATGCTTTCGTCTCAATTGCCAAGATGAAAAACCACGGTTTTATGGGCATAACACTGTGTCTAAAAAACCTGTTTGGTCTACCTCCGATTCAACCTTTCGGTAGAGTACGCACCTATTATCACCATACCGTTCGTCTGTCACACGTATTACCGGACTTGGGTTTGATTACACAGCCCTGCCTCAATATTATCGATGGGCTTACTGGCCAAGCACGATGTGAATGGGGTGGTGAAGGACGAATCTGCGACACCTTGATTGCAGGAGATCATGTCATCGCTACCGATTCCTGCGGATCTTATTTGATGGGAACAGATCCTCATTTGGATTGGCCCACGCCGCCGTTTCGAAGAGACCGTTCCCCGGTCGCAGTGGCCGCAGAACACGGCTTCGGTACGACAAATATGGACGAAATCGATTTCGTAGCCGATGGCTGTAGTGCTCCGGTTGCAGAATTCGATTCACAAGAGGCGCCGCCAGCCGAGCAAATCAGGCAGCTACGTTACACGGCTAGCCAGCAAGCCATCTTTTATCGGGATAACCGCGACAAACTTTTGGATCAATACGCCGATCAGTACATATTTCTACAAGACGAAGAAGTAGTATGGCATGGCGAAGAGGCCGGACAGGCTGGAGCAGTGGATTCTATTTCGAAGGGGAAACCCGACAAAGCACTATGGCTAAAACTAGCCGACCCAACGGAGGCTGAAGGGGAACATCTGAGCGTCTATGAGAGCGTCTTGGCCGGATAGCCGAAAAACTTCCAGAAGGTCTTCTCCAGGTAATAGATATAGTTTGATTGTTATTTCACTTTTCAAGTAAACAGACAGTTCTATTTCACCTGTTATTCTCGATTGCTTCCAGTGCCTCTGCTATGCCAGTATCTGAATTTCAACTGGGAAAAGCCATCACACAATGGATTAAAAATCAAGTCAATACTGACCAAGGCCAACAGCAGGCATCCCAGCGGATAACAGAAGGAAAAGTCGATCTGGATCAAGTCATCTTCTCTGTCAGCCGTTTATATTTTTACACAAAACCCTAAATCCAGCGGGGTATTCAGATTTCTTCGGCTGTAAAGACACCCTTGCCTATTCAACACCCGCTCCGATGTGCTAATCTTTCAGACTGACCCGCAGCAAATCAATGTAGAAGTAACGGGGCCGATTACAGTTAAACTCTACGCTTCGTCTTCCTGTTGTGACACCGACGTTACAGCGAAGTTAATTGACGTTTACCCACTGAGTGAGGACTATCCCAACGGGTTGGCCATTAACTTGACTGACTCAATTATTCGCGCCCGCTATCATAAGGAACTGCTTAATCTGGGCAAAACCTACGAGTTCACATTCCAACTCTACCCAACTTTCAATATCTTCAAGAAAGGCCATCGTATTTGCCTTGATATCTCCAGTAGCAACTTCCCACGATTTGATATGAACCCGAACACAGGTAGCAAACTCGGCGCAGAGCAACGGAAAATCGCGGAACAGTCGATTTTCCGTTGCTCCAAACACCCATCACAAGTAGTTTCACCGATCATCATGCGATAGTGAGTTTAGGTTTTACCGGCTGAAAATGAGTACTGTCAGGTGCAGAGGGCAAAGACTTGAAATCATGACACGGTAACATTGGTGAAAAGAGGGTTAATAAAGAAAAATGTAATCGAAAGATTATCGGTTGAGTAACATGCACTATCTCCCGACGATCATTCTATTGTCCTAAGGGTCAAAAGTATAATAAATCTCTCGATCAAAGACCTCCGGTTGCGGCTAAGTTTAGCTTTGAAATAAAAAAGGCTCTGCTTTTATTAGGTCAAAGAATCCCTTTGGAAGAATCACGTTAGGACTTCAAAGAACGGTTAAAAGTAGAGGCCCGTCACGAAAGTATCTAAACTTTAGTTGAAGCCGGAGGTAGAAAGATTACTACGGATGAAGCTATTACCGTGGAATAGACAATGGACTCATTAAAGAATGAGACGATTCTGAAAAACAAAATGGGGCTGCATCTCTGCAGCTTAATGGTTGTATGGTTCAAACAGGAGAAGACGAATGGAAAGAAGTACGTAACAGGGCCCCTTTTTAGAGATAAAGACCGGTCACAAACAGATAGACCACACAAGAAAGTAGTACATAAACGACATTTTAGTGCCTTTAACGCTGAGGAGGAAGCATTAAAAAAAGTTTCTAAATCCTACGACACAAGAAGCTCAGGATTTTAAATTTCATCCATCTGAACCACTGGTAATGGTAATATCAAGTGATGGTGGATGATGGATTTAGGATTATGCGGATGAACCGCATCCCTGTGCAAGATAAATAGTTGGACTACTATCACGCAAGTGAGTATTTGGGTGAGACAATAAAGGGTAATAATCTTGAAGATAAAACAGACTGACGCCAAATCGAAAACCGGCTTGATAACTAACTGGTTGAACGATGGGGAAATAGGGGCCATTATTAATTTCATGCGAGATTAAACAGAGGGACTGGCAGACGAAAATTGTATTCGGTATTATAAAAACAATCCGAATCGAATTCGTTCTATGCCCAATTAACCTGAAGGTGCTCGATTGAGTAGCTGAAAATTATCATTAATTGGTAACGATAACGTCACAGTTATAAAATCCCGTTTGTTTTGGAAGTCGATGTTTATTTCTTACTTTCTCACTCTCCACTTTTCAAAGTCGCCCTATAGAATTGAGATTTGGACTGTCAGGCAGAAGATAATCAAACTCAATATTCAATCAATCAGCTGCTTTTTTCACTCTCTCACTGCGCTGGTATCCGCCACCATCTAAGATCAGGTGAAGTTTGTCAGACAAAGGATCTTCACTCTCCGGTGATGAAAAAACCAAGGATGCTTTAGCTGTTGATTGGATCATATTTGCTCACCAAGATCAATGAGATATCGTTTCATTCAGCCCACCAATGATGTTCAGATCTATTCGACTGCCGGCCGTTTCCAACGGCTGATCTGGTGCTGTTCTTATCCCGCCTTAACTTATTTTCGTCGCTGGAGTTGGATGGACGACATCCAGGAATAAAATGGACTTCTGCTCAGTACAGCTTACTTTTAGCTCATGGTAGGCCTGAACCAACACGGGCGGTTTTACTTCATCAAATTGATGGGGAGTCCCTGTTGGTTTTCATCGCTCAAATGACGACCATGTAACCATTTGCTCATCCTAGCAACACTGTCAGAGTGGCCAAATCGTCCGGTTACAAAATTGATTATTTGTTTCGTTTTGGAAGAGGTGTATTGACTCAAGTGAGTGATTAGTTCTTGGGGTTGAACTTGACTGAACTGACTTTTTGAGCCATCATTTTCTGGCTGTAACTTTTGACTTTGTCAGTAGTGGTGAATCTGTTGTCACACCGTTGTTTGATCAATCAATCATGTGGCCGTAATCTCTTGAGCGCTCCAACCATCATTGGCATGAATGGCCGCCTTAATACGGTCATAAGTAGGTTGATCACCATTTTGAGAGTGTAACGGCAGTCGTTATGTTTTTTATGGAGGTGTCAGTACCATGTTGATAGGTAGCAAATCATGACACTCTTCTTACAAAAAATCAAGCGTTTTCAATAATTAGTTGGTATAAATATTTCCGGGAATTGGGCTTAGATATAGGGCACGGAACCATCGAAAGTGCCACTGTATTATTGTGCAGTACAGAATGAAACAAGCTGGAATGTATTGGGGGAAAGATAATATGCCGTCAATTGTATTTCTAAGGGCTAAATTATCTGGGGATTGGGATGAAATTGTTATCAATTATTTACTGGCTTCCTGAACATACCCGTGAAAACTTTCTACGCCTCAATTGTTGAAAAAATTCCCTTTTTATACTATTTATGGTACAATCATGCCAAAGTTATGGGGGCGTTTCCTTATGTGCGTCCAGGTAGACTCTAGTGGCTTTCGAGAATAACAGGCAAATAAGTATTAAATTAACCACTCTGAATAGGGGATAGTATCCTGGATTATCCCGTGATTGTTGGCCAAAGGAGTCGGATCCGGTAACATCCAGTTGTGAAGCAAGAACCTACCGACAGCAGGCAGCGATGGAGACCGGACCAGACATGGAAGGCATGTGTCGTTGGAACCCGGATTGCCAGAAATATCAGTAGCATGGAGCCAAAAACCTGATCACTGGTCAAACCGATGGTAAAGATCAAATCCGTTATCTAGGGCGTACGGAATGTCAGCCGCAATTTTCAGTGTGCAAAGGGAGTACTTTGTTCAACCGTTAAATTCGAGCATCCAAGGCGGCTTCCATCATCAACCCTGTCAACTGAGACAATGGTGTGGTTGACAGCGCTGAGTTAACATCTGTTTGCAAAGATAGAGTTTCAGGTTTGATTGCGGTGAACGATAAAGTCGGTGAGGGATTGTACAACTAGAACCTGCAGAATGTACAAGTTTCAGCTTTGGAATTGGATGAGAAGTGGGCGTTTAGGCCAAAAAACAGAAGCTTGCTCAACCCCATGGGGAGAGGGATCAAGGGGGAAACTTACTCCTAACCCCGGTTGCTGCGAGAGGCAGCGAAGAGAATATTGATCGTGTCGTGGCTGAGGTGGCCAAAGGAGCTCCACTTCCAGCTATTTTCACCGATGGAGAACTAGATACGGTTGTGCAAGCGAGTCACCCGGGGCCTCCTCCGGAACTGATCATGCGGATCCCTCATCAGTTGGCTTCTGTAAAAGGGGTCAAATATCGCCGGGAAGGACAGAGAGTCGAAGTGGAAATCGGTCCCATTTTAGGCAAAAGGAAACGCAACGATGTGGTCCCAAAGTTGGGATGGAAACGGCCTTAGAGCCAGTACCATTGAACGGTTTCATTTGACCGATGGACAAAGAAATTACCGCCAGCCAAGAAAAACTTTAAGAGTTTCAAAGCAGAGTAGGCATGATGGACGGAGTAGTTAGATTTCAGTTCGGTGGTATAATTTCCACTTCAAGAACCATAGTCTCAACTATAAAAGTGAGGCGGGGGGCTAATCCAAGGAACTTCCGCGATGGCGGCTGGAATCGCACCTCAGCCGGATTCAACGTTACAACTTATGCCATTGGTTTCCGGGGATAATCTCAGGACACCATTGAATGGGGCAAGGGTAAAAAAATGTTACTTTCACGTTCTAGCGAATATGCAGTTCAAGCTTTATTATACATTGCTAAGTCTTCCGATAAAATGGTCTTGGCTAAAGAAATTTCAGACCGCCAAAGCTTAGCACTCCCATTTTTGGGTAAAATTTTGCTATCTTTAGTCAAAGGTGGATTACTAAAATCACGGAAAGGACGTGGTGGCGGATTTTCTCTGGCTGTCCCACCTGATGAAATTACGCTGATCCAAGTGGTTCATATCATTGATGGTCAGGATGCTTTCGAGGGTTGTGTTTTTGGACTACCGCAGTGTGGCGCGGAAAATCCTTGTCCGGTTCACGATTTATGGATGGACACACGAGATCAAATAAGTGAGATTTTCGAACATCGGACACTCGCTCAATTATTGGACTTAGTTTCACCCCGTATTTCAACGGATTGAACTGGGATGTGTAGGATAATAGGTTTGTAAGCCAATACGAATGAATCCTAATAGAACCATTCACTCGTTCAACCACACCCACTGCCTATATTAATTAGACCGGGCTAAACCCAGCTGCTTTCTCAGCATCCCCCGCCCGATTTTTTCGGTCAGCAATGAGTGCCAGTTACTACCCCTTTCTAATCTCTTTTTGGATGGACTGACTCTCATCGGCTTGGTCCGCCAATAGCGGACCGGATCCCGCCAGGTCTCTATCTGGCTGGATCCGGCGGGCTTGGGGTGAGTGACAGTGATAAGCTAGCTTTCCTGCTCAATAAGTGGCATGACACAGGCAAGTTCAGTACAATCACCGTTTTACCTTACGCTAATTTACGCTTGGAAAAACCGCCGGTCATCCGTAGATCTCGCCCATATTTTTTGCATAGTACGACACCATCCATCGGACAGACAAGATTATGTTAGCTTCCAAGCCAGAGCGGCATGAGTTCCTCTACATTTCTTAACACCATACTGACGGGATAAGATTAGAACGCCGGTGTTTTTTTTAAAATCATGGTGTGCCGGTCTTGTTC
This sequence comes from Candidatus Poribacteria bacterium, assembly GCA_030748495.1. GTDB lineage: Bacteria > Poribacteria > WGA-4E > WGA-4E > UBA9662. Next base: position 19,649 of record JASMLX010000032.1, read on the forward strand.
TACCAACTTCTGAAAAAAAGATTTGGCTGTTACGTAGATTTTAGGCGTGATAATGGGGTTATCCACCCTCAGCGTCAGAGTAACCTTGATTTGTGTTTCAATGTAAGTACGAATAACAGTTAGCTCTGCAAATTGGTGTTGCAAAACGAACTTCTCAGAATGGCTTTTCTGATCGTGTGGCAAATCTAACGGTCGCCATCCGGAGGGAAGATAAAAGACGGTCGATTTCTCGACCAAAATCGGGTGACTCAGGTCCAGTGGATATTCTCGTTCCTCTAAAACAAAAATATCGGTGTAATCTTCAAAGTCGGCTCCATTATAGTGTAGCAACAAATGTTGCTCATCAATTTGGTTAGTGAGTTGCCCAGCCCGAAAGTCAAGGTGGATTTCGATATTTTGGTTGAGATCTCTCAGGTCAGAGATTTGGTGACGATCGACGATCAGGCCAGAAAGTTTACGGCTTAACTCGGCCTCGAACGTTCCTTTAAGTGCTGATGATGGTGTATCCCGATAAGCCAAACGGTAGTCTAAGTCGTACTGGCCGGTGGGTAGAATCAACATCTGGCCGTAAGTAGATCCATCCGATTGAATCCTTAAGTCGGTCTGGATCGAGAGGTGGTTGGTTGCCGGTGGAAAGACAGGTAGCCGAGCAAAATTGGCCTGCGCATCTTTTACTACTAATGCAGTTCGACCCTGGTTACTGGCAGGCAAGACTCCAAACTGACAACTACTAGCGGTTGGATCTAACCATAGGTATCGGCCCTCTACTTTTTGTCCCTTTAGTTGCTGGACTTCTGTTCGAGGTACAGCAACAATTAAGTGGCTAAACTGACCAACTGACGGCAGATCCAGATCTATCGCTTCGTAGGGCGAAGGACTTAAAAGCGCAGGATAGGCTGAAATCCCAACTTGGCCTAAAAGTGAAATTAACAAAGTACTCTTGTCTTTGCAGTCTCCGTACCGCTTTTTCAAAACCTGATTAGCTGGCGTAGGTTGATATGCTCCTTGCCCCAGTTGAATGCTGACATAACGGATTTTACTGGCAACGAAATTATACAAGCGACGGACTTTATCCAGTTTAGAGGTTGCGTCTTGGGTTAGTTGTTGGGCTAGTTCTTCAACGTTAGCATCTGTGGTGTAGTGGTCTTGGGCTAGGTCGGCATACCATTTCGCTACAGCATCCCAAGAGTCGACGGAAGAAAATTGGAATTGGGCTGCCAGTTCCGAAACCGAGGCTTGACCGATAACTTCACGGATAGCAGGCGTCTGACCATAGTGCCAGAGGTAAGTTTTGGTTTCACCTTCAACTAAAATCTTGGGTTCAAGTTGGCAATTGATCGATTTCCAACGGAAAGGCTTGTCGCTTGATAACCGAAGGGCATAGTTACTTTGTAAGGTTGGGTCAGTAGATTGAAAGCTGTAACTACCCCAAAACCAGCGATCTGTTCCCGATGGTATGGTATCTTCCAACGAAACTTTGTATTCGATACAAACACCCGGTTGCAAAGCCGGCATCGAAATTACTCGCCAAAGGGTGTCAGAGTAAAGGTTAAAGGTTAATTGCCCCGGCGGAGTGACATCATTATAGGCTTCAGCAGATGGTTCAACCGAAGTACCGTCAAGCAGAATTGTCCGTGCAACATTGACCGTAATATACTGTGAGTTTGGGCTGTATGGAATTGCGAGGTCGTCGTGTTTCTGTAGACCTCTTTCAGTGAGAATCTTAATAATTTTGTGTGAAGTATATCGAGATTTTCCTGCTGGCGTGATTTCGTGACAAAATTGGTTTAGCAGGATAATAGCATCATCGTGTGGATAATCACTCTGAGATGGTGCGTTGGCGATGATGGCCTCGGTATCGACCTCTAGTAGATCTACAGGAACGACGTTGGTGATGGTTGCCGTCGTTCTGGACTGACTGAGTGCTTGCAGTCTGGATCGTGCTAATAGATTACCCGGTTCGACCTTTAAAATCTCGGCATACTGCAGCTGGGCTTCATAATGACGCCCGTGATTTTCGTAAAGGTTGGCCACCTGTGTCCGAGCCCAGGTCTCTTCTGGAAACAACCGTATTGATTCTCGTAGCTCTGCGATAGCCTCCCCAGTCTGGTCGGAGGCTTGGTAAATCAAGGCTAAATAGTTATGTAGGTTTCGGTTCTCCGTCCGCTCGCATTTAGGATCGATGGTCAATGCCCGCCGAAGCATCTCTTCTGCTTGTTGGTATTGACCCAATTGCCTATAGGCTAAACCGAGGTGATTGAGGGCATATAGGTCTTGACCGTAGAGTCTTAAGCTATGCTCAAACTGTTCAGCAGCTTGAGCATAGTTCTGCAGGGATTCATAGACATACCCAAGATAGTTATGGGCATTACGGTCGGTTGGCTCAAGCTCCAAATACTGAACAAATGCGTCCCGAGCTTTTTCATATTCCTGAAGTTGATAGTAAATCTCAGCTACTCGTAGTTGTGGTGGATGTTTGTCCGGTTTAAGGGTAATTGCCTGTAGATAGTTTTCTAGAGCCAAGGCCAAATTTTGGTCTTGGTAGGCTTGATCGCCTGCAATCACCAATTTTTGCCACTTTTTTTCGCGAGCTATGAATGGATCCACTAGCTTTTTCTCTTCTGACGATTGCCCGGGTTCTCTTTTCAAAACAGGGGAGATAGAACAAGCACCAATTATCATCCAGAAGCAAGAGAGGACCAGTAGCCGATAAATCCGACAAAAGTGAGATATAGTCTGAACCATGCTTTGATTCTATCAAATCAGACTTCAATTTTGCAAAGCTAAGCCTCTATGATCAATCAATACCACTTTGAAACTATAAATTGGCACAGAGGTTGCAACACTACAATGTAATGTTGATAGATTTCGGACAACATAACTAATTGGTAAAAGTCGCGTGTTTACTAAGCCAACTCTCAGCTTAGCTGAAGGTTGAAGGGGCGAAAATGAATAAAGGTACATATCAAGCCACACAAGGCATGGTCTTCGAGGCAATGAGAATGGATATCATTGCTAATAACCTCGCCAATCTCAATTCAACTGGTTTCAAGAGAAGCCAACTACATGTCACCTCCTTTGAAGGGCATCTAAACCAAGTTGCGCCCCCGCAAGTAGATACAACACCACCTGATCGGCCGAAAGATACCAAGCTACCGACAGCCATGGTGGCTCGTTACCATATCGATCTGCAAGAAGGTGCTATTCACCAAACAAGGGAACCCTTAGATTTGGCCATTAAAGGGTCCGGCTTCTTTGGTGTTTTAGATCACGAAGGAAGTATTTCTTATACCCGTGACGGTGCATTTACGCTTAACGACCAAGGAGACTTGGTGACCCAAACGGGGTTGCCAGTTCTAGATCTAGATGAGCAACCGTTGAATATTGGAACCGTTAGCCAAATTGCGATTGACGAAAACGGGAAGGTTTTTGTCGATCAACAACTGATTGGCCAGTTGTTGGTGAAAGATTTTCCTGCTGACAGTTTGCAACAAACGGGTCATAATCTGTTTCGGATACTCGGCTCGGAGAACAACGATTCTGGTGGCCCCGCAACCGATTTCAAAATTGTGCAGGGTTTTTTGGAATCCTCTAACGCCAACCCGATCCGGGAGATGGTACGGATGATAGAAACCTTGAGAAATTTTCAAGGCTACCAAAAGACAATTCAGGCCTTCAACGACTCTGTGCAGCAAATTAACGAAACCGCTAGATCTTAACATAATTTAAGGAGACTACCAAAATGATGCGTGCGTTGTGGTCATCTGCTTCAGGGATGGTCGCTCAACAAAAGAATATCGATGTGATTTCAAACAACATTTCGAATGTCAATACGGTTGGATTTAAGGGTAGCCGGGCTGATTTTCAAGATTTAATTTATCAGGTAATCCAACCTGCGGGAACACTAAATCAAGAGCGGACTATTCCAACGGGAATCGAAATTGGTCACGGAACACAGCTCGTTGCAACACCAACCCGCTTTGCTCAAGGAGATCTGAAAGATACCGAGGATACGCTCGACATGGCGATTCAAGGGGAAGGCTTTTTCCGCATTCAGATGCCTGATGGGCAGACGACTTACACGAGAGCCGGAGCTTTTACGCTAGATGGAACTGGGAATTTAGTCACAGCGAATGGGTTACCATTAGATCCATCACTTCAAGTTCCGCCTGAAGCAGAAGATGTGTTGATCGCTGAAGATGGCACCGTCTCAACCCGAGCAGCCGGGGATATTGATCCAACCATAGTTGGTAACATCCAACTAGCCTTATTTCCCAATCCGAGAGGATTACAACACGCTGGACGGGGGCTTTACAAACTGACCAGTGCAGCCGGTTCGGAAATGCTTAGAACCCCGGGCCAGCAAGGAGCGGGGATTATTCGTTCAGGTATGCTGGAGATGTCAAATGTCAAGATCGTGGAGGAGATGGTCGGTATGATCGTGGCACAACGATCTTATGAAGCCAATGCCAAATCGATTCAGACGGCGGACGAAATGCTTGGTACAGCGAATACACTCAGGCGGTAATAACCGTATCGCCTAGTACATAGAAAGATACCCATATATCTTTTCTTATCGGATGCACACGTTTCCTCATCGAAGGATAAACGGGAAAAAAGTTCCTAAGACCGTGCATAAAAAAGCCTGCTCGAACGAGCAGGCTTTTTTTATTTCATAGGTAAGGTTGAGTGTTCGTTGAATCTTTTTAGCCTAGAATGTCGATTAGTGATGGCTGTGCGGCTTTCCCTGCTGTAGTAAGAGCAGATTTATACGCACTCTCGAACTCTCGTAACTCTGTTAGAGCCTCAGCTTGGTCGATCCCTTCAACCTCTTTCAACTGGCTCTCCAGTGATGATTTTTTAACGGCTAACTTGTCCTCATTATCTCCGACCATCTGTATTCGAGTCGAGTTACTGGATGTTACACTGCCAATGTTATCAATTAAGCCGGTAACATTGGTTTGCATCTGACGTTGGATTCGAGTTGATAGTGGATCTGGGTCGTCGTCGCCCTCTGTTGTCACCGCAAAGAGGCCAAAATACAGATCTCCGCCACCTTCATTGTTGGGTGTAACGGATAGACTTATTTGACTATCACCTGCTATTTTGTCTTGAATTACAAACTTTCCGGTTGCATCAATACTGGCGTTAATCTCCCCATTGAAGGAAAGCTCTATAGATCGTATTAAGTCGTCAACAGTCGCAGTACCTAAGTCGATGCCATAAATCCCATTACTGTCAGCAATCGGATTTCCATCGGCATCAGTTGGAGGAGAAACCATAAACTTGAAAGTCTTTTTTATGCCATCTCCATCTGGATCAGTTCCGCTGATGGTAATGGTTTCACCAATCATTGGCTGTCGATCTTGGGCAGCTAAATCCGCTAAACGCGTGCTACCTATTGCTATCTCACTAGTTACTTGATCAGTGAGAGCAAAATCTGAAGCATGAACTTCTCTAATCTTTTGGGTCAGGGCCATGGAGCCAAAGTCAAGCAAAATACCATCTGAATTCTGGTCTTGAGGTTCGATATTAACACTAAGTGTGCTGGACTCGCCCTCAATACCATTATCCGCAACCACTATTTTTCCAGTGCTATCAACGTGAGTACTAACATCACCATAGGTGTCTTTCAGCAAGTCTAAAAATCCCTGTACTGTACTGCTGTATGCTGTAGAATTACCATCAACTAAGATAGTCGTAGGTGAGGAACTAAATGAAATAGTCTTACTAACCGTTTGTCCAAAGGTATCCATTCCTGATAGCTGGATGGTATCAGCCAAGTTCATATCCATTAAATTTTCCAGGTTGGTGTTAGCATCAGCTATGGCTCCATCTGTTTTTTTTAGGGTTCCAGAGGAAATGGCGTGCTTACTAGTTTCGTCTGTTACCCCAAGGTCCTGTTGCTCAATTAGTTTCTGTAGCGTGTCCAACACCTGAAAAACACCTTTTTGGTCAGTACCAAAAACCTTAGAGCCAACCATATTGACCTGTACGTTTAGATCATCACCAATTTCCAGATTAATAGCGGAAGTATTACCTTGATAACTGATTGTCCCGTCTGCTTCAACAAAAGGAGATTGGGTTGTTTTTGTGCCGGCAAAAATATACTGATTTAGAACTTTGGTATTACCAAGTTGTTTTAACTGGGTTCGTAGCTTATCTAATTCCTTGGCGGCATCTTTACTCCCAATCTTACCTGAAACGTCGGTAGCAAACTGATTTAAAAGGACTAGTGTATCGTTGACTTGACCAATGATGGAATCGATTTGGTTGAGGCGAAAGGTTGCCTTTTCATTATTGGACGCATGTTGAACATTAATAGAATACTCTTTCCGCAAACTCATGGCGACTTTCAGTTCAGCGGGATCGTCGGAAAGTGCTCTTAGCTTTTGCCCAGAGGAAACTTTATCGATCGCCGTTTGAATTTCTTCCAAACCCCTTTGCAAGTCGGTGGTTGTTTGATTGGAAATCATCTTATGAGTGACTCGCATAAGCCAAACTCCTCGAAAGCCAAGGCGAAGTTATCGCTGGCTACATATTGATAAGCGTTTGCATGACTCGATCCACAGTCGAGATGTAGCGTGCTGACGCCTCATAAGCTCGTTGAAACTGAATCAAGTTGACCATTTCTTCGTCGAGCGAAACGCCAGAATAACTTTCTCGAAAAGTCTCAAGTTGTGAAACCAGCAACTCATTATTTTCTTCGTTTCTCTGGGCTTGTTGCGACTGAATTCCGACAAAGGTCATCGTACTGGCGTAATAATCTTCGAGTGTCTGCGTTCCATCAGACATTAGAAAGGTGTTTCTCCTTTCTACAATAGCTAAGGCGATTAAATTATTTCCAGCGGCATCTTTGACACTAGAGACACCTATTTTTTCGGGATTAGTTTCCAGAATTGAATTGACCTCAATATCATTAATGTTATTACCAGTAAAGAACTCTAAACCAGTGGTATTGTCTAAGCCATATCCTTTAACGTGGACGGCGTTGACTTCTGCCATTAGTGTGGTCGCAAACGTATTGATTCGATCGATAAATTGAGTTAACTGGTTATCTCTAAAGTTAACTAAGCCACCAATTTTTCCACCCTGGATTGAAACTTTTTCCCCATTTTTAGGGTTTATAACAGTTCCCTCTGTTTTACCAAATAAGGGGGAATTAATATCCGCTGTTACTTGTTGGGAATCTAAAGACAGTTTCGAAATCCGAGTGCCATCAACCAACAGGTTGCCTTTTACCTCAATTTGTCTCATACCGCTTCCATCCCCTATGTCAGTGAAGGTGAATTCAGTTAAGTCAACTAAATTGAAGCGTGTAGTGATTTGAGTCTCAATTTCATCCCGCTGGTTTTTGAGGTCTCTTAAGGCTATAGCTGTTCCTTGATGTGATAGAATTTCCTGATTGACACCGGCGAAAGATTCTGCTAGTTGATTAATCTCATCGTAGAGTATGGATTTGGTATTCGGTTGGTTGGAGGAAAAATTATCGCTAGACGGGACTCTGTCTTGTATTGCTAATTTTGAAGCCCTCATCCCATCGACCAAAGAGAATCCACCAAAAGAGATTTGAAGCATCCCGTTAGTTTCTTCAAAAATCGAAAAGTTCGTATATTCGGATAGTTCTGTTAGTAGTGAACCACGCAGAGTTCTTTGGGAGTTCGCTGATTGACCAGAATACTCAATAGAAGCAATATCTCGATTGAGATTAGCAATCGAATCAGCGATTTCGTTAACCTTTGAGGAAAAATCACGGATTTGGATATTCGCCTCCTCGTACATGGTCTGTAACCCACTATTCAGGGTCTTGAGCTCCTTGACCAATGATTGCGCTCGGCCAATAGTGATAGATCTTGAAATATCTTTGGATTCCGGATCTGTACTCAAGTTTTGCCAACTGTCCCAAAACGCAGCCATCGCATTCGAAACCCCTCCACCTTGCAGGTCAGTAAATAGGGATTCTGTCTTCTGGAGTTGGTCTGACTGAGTCTGCCAACTAATTGATTCTTGGATACTTTGATGGAGACGGTTCTCTAAGATCTTATCCCGAACCTGTGTCACATGCGTTACTGCAGCGCCTGCCAGGGAATGACCTCTAACATCAATGGAGATTTCGACTCGTTCACGGGCATAGTTGGGCGTATTGATATTAGCGATGTTATGTCCTGCTACGGTTAGTCCATGTCGCTGCGCATTAAGCGACTGTTTTGCCATTTCAATGCTACCGAGCAAATTTGTCATAGCGATATTCTCAGGCTAGAGTGTGGATGTGGTTGCTCTGATTTTGGTTGAGTTCTTCTGAATAACGAAAGGTATTGTGAGCACCGACTAAAACTCGGAGTGTCGTATTAACGTAGTTAATCGCACGCTGGGTAATGTAAGCATTATCCAGTTGAGCAGATTGGATCTGCTGTGCTAGGCTCTTCAGTTGTTTGCCGAATTCACGAAAACTTGGAGCGAATGGTTCGGGTACCAGGTCTGCAAGTTTTCGCAAATTCAACTTTGGCGGTGGGATGTTGAAAGCTTGAGCCAATTTGCTCATCAAAGCGGTTCGAGCGGATGCTAACACCTTTAGTTCTAGCATCCATGTCTCCAATTTTTTAAGGAGCGCAGTAATCTCATCTGGATCATTTCCCGCTAAGATATCACGTCCTAAAACCGTTAACTCAAGCAACTTACGACATTGGTAAACTTCCTGAGTCAGGATCTCAGTCAATCGGTTAAGTGTCGTACTTTCGACTGTTGTTTGCATTTTTAATCCTACTTTTTATCAATTGGCGTTCTCTCATCTAAATGCTCAAATGGCACCGAGAAAAGGAACATGGAAAGACATCTGGATGTCTCCCTCTCTAACAGATTTCTCTGTTGATGCAACAACTGCCTAATGTATGGTCTTCTGATTACCGGCTAGTAGGCAAAACGCCAGTTGCCAATATCTTTTCAGCTACTTGAGCACTATCAACTGTGTATTCACCATTGCTGATTAACTCACGTAAGCGGGCAACTTTCTCAGAATCGACTTCGGGTGAATCAACCACCTGTTGCCGAATTTGATCGAGTTCATTGCTCTGTTTAGATATTGTTACACCGTCGATATGCGTGTCTGTGGCGACTGATTCGCCGGTTGTTTGGTACGGGTTATTTTTTGAGGCACTCGCTGCCCCTGTTTGTGCTTTCCCCGTTCCACGTTGGCCGTAAACTCGACTCAGGTTTGCGTTTCTGATTGGATCGATAGGTACCATTTTAATCTCCTTTTCCGCTTGCTTCAGCAAGTATTGTTCATCTGTTTTACTTAACGGTAAGAATCCCGAAAAACTTTAGAAAAAACTGAAAAAAATTGGCACGCCTTACCAATAGTCAGATAATACATTATTCAAACAGGATCTTCAACTGAAAACTCAATCCCGTTGCAGTTGTGTGTAAACCATATTGGCAATACCGATACCTCGCTTGGAGGTAATTTTACCAATCTCCTGGTCAAGGAGATCTGTAAAAATGTTTTCGGCATTACCGCCGCCTAGAAAATTACTTTTTGGAATTGCTGCCCGCATCTGGCGCAGCATCTGGTGTGTAAACAGTGACTCAAACTCTTGTGCCACAGACTTTAGTTCTTGGTCAAAGGTGGTATTTTCCCCCGTCGGCTTGGATTTAGCAGAAACTTTTTGCATGTAGTTCTCCAGCCGCTCCATTTGCAATCTCCCCATATGACCTGAAAGTTTCATTGGTTGATTCGCCCTCTTCTTTCGTTGACTAACGTATGATTAACTTAGCATGAAGCGCGCCAACCTTCTCGATATTTTGTAGAATCGCAATTAACTCGCGAGGTGTTGCGCCAAGTGCATTAAGAGAGGCGACGACGTTCTCAACAGTAATACTTTCAGGTATTTCAGTCAACCAACCTTCCGATTCTTGAGTCGTAATCTCTGTTTCAGGAACGAGAACTGTTTGCCCTTCGCTGGCGGGTAGGGGTTGACTAATAGCCGCCTCCGTACTGATAGTGACAAACAGACTACCGTGTGTGACGGCAACCTCTGAAATTGCTACATTAGACCCGATTACGACAGTTCCGGTTCTTTCATCAACAACAACGCGAGCAGGACGATCAATCTCAATTTTTAAGTCGCCAATTTTAGCCAAGAAACGGATTACATTATCGGTATAGATATTAGCATCAGCATCCTGTAATACCGTCGGAATAATGACCCGAACCGATCCACTGTCGACGGTTGTTGCCGGCGATGAGGTGTAGCCTAATTCATTGTTGATGGCATCTGCAATTCCGACCGCAGTGGTGTAATCAGCATGATAGGGAACCAAAACAAGTTCCTCGCCTTCAAAAACATCAATCCGCATTGATTTGTGAACAATGCCACCATTCGGAACAGTTCCGGCAGTAGGATGATTTTTTTGAATGCTATCACCACCGGCAGAAGCACTGTATCCACCCAGCGAAATAACACCGCTGGCCATCACATAGATCTCTTTAGAAGAATCAAGTGGATGAAAGAGTGGTGTTGGCAACAGCGTACCCCCTTGTAAACTGGTCGCCGTTTGCAGAGAGTCGATTTGGACATCTACTTCTGATCCAACTTTGGCGAACGGTGGTAAAACTGCTGTCACTGTTACTACAGCCGCATTTTTAGTATCCAGCCGGTCTAACTGCATTGAGATGCCCATGCTTTCAATCATGTTTTCAATGAAGCGTTGGGTGACTTCGCTCTGTTTATCGCCTGTATTGTTTAGACCCGTTACCAATCCCATACCGAATAGTTTGGCTTCATGAATTCCGTCGACGGTGACAACATCTTTAATCCTTGTTTGTAAAGCCGTTGCGGATGTGGCTAATGAGAGCCAGATCAGTAAAATAGCGGGCAATTTTTTCATTTTTAACTCCTAAAAAATCCAGATCCAATCTAGAAGCCGGCTAATCAATCCGGGCTTTTGTTGCCGTGAAATCATACCTTCGCCTTCGTAGGTAATTTCGGCATTAGCGAGGCTGGTCGAGACAACCGTATTTCGTGCGCTAATATCCCGGTCCCGGACAATCCCCTTCACGTGCAAGGTTTGTTTTTCGCCGTTGACTGTAATTTGGCGTTGTCCTTCGATGGTCAAGCTACCGTTGGGCATGACCTGTGTTACGATTGCGCTAACTGTTGCATCGAGGGTATCGCTCTGTTGCGTAGAACCGAGCCCATCAAAGCTCGTTTCCGATGAGAGGCCAATGCCTTCTGGCAAGACATTGCCTGTAGCGCCAAGTCCACGCGTTGGCAATCCAACGAAGGCGTTCAATTTCCCGTTCCGGTCTGAAGATCGACTGGTTTTGGTTTTGGCCTCACGAGACGCACTGGCACGTTCTATTACCAAAACAGTCAAGAGATCTCCAACACTGCGCGCTTTCTTATCCGCAAAAATAGAGGCTTGATAAATAGTTAGCCCTTTTTTAGCTTCAACAACAGTGTTCCAGGTTAAAACCAAGCATAAGAAGGTGAAAAGTTTTCCTAAAAGTCTGTGACGAAGTCGCATTTTTCTCTCCTAGAAGTGAATCTGAACTTTCTTCTGGCCAATTATCTGACCGGTAATCTCTTTTTTCGATGAAATATTTTTGATTCGAATTAACTGTCCAAGTTCACCATTTTCGCAGGCAACGCCTTGAGCTTGAATTTTCAACTGTCCATGCTGAGCTATAATAGTGACCGGACTATCTTTTGCAACACAATAAATCTTCTGTAAATCCTGATCCGTGATAGGTTGGCCTTGGCGGATTTGTCGAGACGACAGTTGTCCGGCAACTTTTTCGATCCTAGAAATTGGTATTCCCTGCCAAAAGGACGGATGTGATGGATCTAAAACTTTTGCTTCCAACTTTAGAAAGGACGGCTCGATTTTAGTATGCGGTGGAATGTCAATTTTAGCGATAACAACGGCTTGTTCTATCCGGATCTCAAAAGAGAGCGTAGTTCGGTAAGGGGTGGTATTGTTAGAGTAGACCTCAACTCCCAATAAGCCTCGTTGCAGGTCGCCCTTCGGCTTGAACTGGATTCTCGTTTCTGAGTTGATCGGTGGGATAACCGGCATTTTCATACGCGGTCGAATTTCAACCGATTTGATCTGTAGCGCCTGTTGATAAAAGGCCTTAACCTGAGCTAAAAGATCTGCTGATCCAGATGCCGGTTGTTGGTAGGAGACTTTGGACCGGCCGCGGACTTCGATCTGAGATAAGTCTATTTGGTTGCGTTTTAGCCAGTAGTTCACCTGTGCCGGACCAATCGATTTAGAAAACCTAGCCTGGTTGACAGATCCGACCTTGATTGATTTAATCTGCTGTAGAAGTTGTAGTTTTACACCTTCTACCTGAGCAATGTCACCGATCAAAATGTCTTTCTGCTCAATTGTGACGACAGGCAGTAGGTAAATTATTGTAGTGTCCGTTGCGGCTCCAACCATCCAGAAGTTACTGAGAAGAAAAAGGGAAGTGAGAGATAACAGTTTCATTAGATCTATAACCCTACTGTTGGATTGACTAAGGTACATGTTCGTTTTCACTCTTTACTCAACTTTACCTAAGTCTTAGCAATCCTTGTGCCAACACTATACGGATCGCCGGTGAGGCTTGACAAATAAAAGTCGAATTGGATACTATATCGTGCTTTGATTGCACCAGAAATAGGAAAATAGATAAGGGGAGATTGTATGAAAAGAACCTATCAGCCAAGCCGTAGAAAAAGAAAAAATAAGATTGGATTTAGAAAGCGAATGTCCACCCGTCACGGTCGGGCAATTTTATCACGCCGTCGTCAAAAAGGAAGGAAAGTTCTTTCTGCTTAGCAGAAGCGATGTCTCCGCTACCTGTCGGTAAATTGCCACCGACGCTATTGAGCCGGATCTTACCCTCCCGAGATACCCATACCTTAAACCGGGTTGTTGTCCCACCGCAAATTGGCGAAGACGCCACGGTGATCGATTTTGGGGAATCGTATCTGATTGCCAAAACAGATCCGATCACCTTTACTACTGACGAAATTGGTTGGTATTTGGTCTGTGTTAATGGCAACGATATTGCGACGATGGGTGGAGTTCCAAAATGGTTATTGGTAACGCTACTTCTACCGGAAAACACGACGACGCCCACCTTAGTTACTGACATTAGTGACCAAATCCAAACTGCTTGTCAATCTTTCCAGATTACCTTATGTGGTGGCCACACCGAAATTACCTATGGGTTAGATCGGCCGATAGCGATCGGGCAGATGCTAGGTGAAGTTCCGAAAGATCGCTTGGTCAGATCCGCAGATGCTCGCGTGGGTGACGACCTGATTTTGACGAAGGGCATTGGAATTGAAGCCACCTCTATTATCGCTCGTGAACGAGAACTCGAGCTAAAAACTCACTTTTCTGCGCCTTTTATTAACTCCGCTAAAGATTATCTGTTCCGTTTGTCGGTACTAAAAGAGGCCCAGATTGCGGTTGACACCGGTGGAGTTCACGCAATGCACGATCCAACTGAGGGCGGGATTGCAACGGCTGTTCGAGAACTAGCGACGGCGGCTGAGGTTGGAGCGGAGGTCTGGATAGATCGACTAATTGTTCCGGCTGAAACGGATGCGCTTTGCGGCTTCTTCGACCTTGATCCGTTGGGTGTTATTTCGTCTGGCGCATTGTTGATTGCGACTGAGCCAAGCCGAAGTCAACCGATTTTAGAGGCACTGACCGCAAACCAGATTCCAGCTAGCTTAATTGGGAAATTATTACCTCCTCAAGAGGGATTGTGGCTCAAAAGAGGAACTGCGACACACCCGCTTCCTACCTTTCAGACTGACGAAATCACCAAAATCTTCGCAGATTGACCTCCATGGCACGCCAATTTGATGTTCCTCAGTTCTACCGCAGCGAGATTATCTCAACCGTCAAAAAATCTCGCCGAATTGAGGATCCCAAAAAAAGAGATCTATCACCCTCGATTCTCGATTTCGGGCCTGTCCGATTTAAAATTGGGCGCCATTTTGGTTTCTGTTATGGCGTTGAAAATGCAATTGAGATTGCCTATCGTGCCTTGACCAAACACCCGAATCAACGCATCTTTCTCCTGTCAGAGATCATTCACAATTCGCACGTCAATGAAGATTTACAGAAGCGGGGGGTACAATTTATCTGTGAAACATCCGGCCAACAACTGATACCGTTTGAAGATTTGCATCCAGAGGATGTAGTGATCGTTCCAGCGTTTGGTACAACAGTTGAGATTGAAGAAGCTTTGAGTCAGCGTGGTATCCACCCTTACCGATATAATACGACTTGTCCATTCGTAGAAAAGGTTTGGAAGAAAAGTCAAGAGATTGGGCAAAGAGAGTATTCGGTCATTATTCACGGTAAGCGAAACCATGAAGAGACCAGAGCCACCTTTTCCCATTCAAAAAAGAGTGCCCCCGTAGTGGTCGTACGAGATCTAGATGAGACGGAAAAGTTGGCTAAGGTAATCCGAGGAGAAGAAACCACCGATTTCTTCTATCAGCATTTCGGTGACCGATGTTCAATCGGCTTTAATCCAAAGGTGCATTTGGAAAGGATCGGTGTGGTCAATCAAACTACGATGTTAGCTTCCGAAACTCAGGCCATTGCGAGTTTACTGCGACAAGTTATTATCGGCCGATACGGCGCACAAAATGTGAATGCGCACTTTGCGGATACCCGTGACACCCTCTGTTATGCCACCAAAGAAAATCAGGATGCCACTTTATCCTTAATTGATGACGGTGCAAATTTAGCTATTATTGTTGGGGGCTATAACTCATCTAATACCAGCCATTTGGTAGCTTTATGCCAAGCTTCACTTCCCACCTACTTCATTTCCGATGAGACCGAAATTCTGTCGTCTAATCGTATCCGACACTTGGACGTCAGAACCAGGGACTTGACAGAAACTGAAAGTTGGTTGCCAACTCAGAATGGTAATCCAACTGATATTATCTTGACAGCCGGTGCCTCTTGTCCAGACGCTCTATTGGACCGGGTCCTTCAAAAAATAGTATCTTGGTTTCCAGAAAGTCGGTCGATAGATTACGTTCTTGCCCCCTTTCAATCTGGAACTTAGATATATAAACTACCTAGAGCGATATATCGGTGAGGCGCAACTATAGCTACCACTCTCAATGTAGTTGTTGGCCTTTTACTAGACGTGTTAAGCTGGTGACCACGCTTGGTTGGGGGTTAGATTTTAGCTTTTAAAGAGTAACATTACCGCCTCCCTAAGATAGTGTTGTGAACTGCTGGCACTCTGTACCAGCGAGCTACTGGTGGATCCCAAATATGGCGGTTTCCACGGGAGCCGGAATAAACGGCTGGAGAGAATAATCGATGCTAATCGGTACCATTCTCCATACCCTTTTTCAGCCACGACATTGAGGAAGATAGAAATGGCTATTTCTTGTACCTGAGGTTACCCAGTTGTTGACTGCAACTGATACGGACGAACCTAAGTCCGCCTCCGAACAAAGCGGAATCGAACCCACCCAGGCTAAGAGCAACCAGTCACTTTCTACCCATCACCTTTTTCTCCTAGATACTGGATTGTAATAATAGTATCAATTGAGAATATGGTTCTTCTCAATTATTATTTGATATTTTAGTGGTAGTATAGTATTTCTGGTGAGGACTTGCTATACTGAGTTTTCAAATGTTTCTGGACCGAAGCGTTTGAGTGGAATGATTGTTGACGAATAGGAAAAACAATGAAAGCACTAGTCTTAGAAGAATATAACAAACTGGTTTATAAAAGCGTCCCTGTACCGGAGTTTGCCCCAGATGAGGTACTGATAGAGGTCAAAGCCTGTGGAATCTGCGGTAGCGATGTTCACGGTATGGACGGGAGCAGTGGGCGGCGCATTCCCCCTTTAATTATGGGACACGAAGCTTCTGGACAGATCGCTGAAGTGGGAGCCAAGGTGCAAGTTTGGCAGGTGGGAGATAGGGTTACTTTCGATTCTACTATCTACCGATTGGACGATTGGTATACCCGAAAAGGCTTTTATAACCTTAGTGATGGCAGAGAGGTAATGGGGGTTTCACCGGGTGAATATCGACGGCATGGCGCTTTCGCTGAATATGTCACCGTTCCCCAGCACGTACTGTACAAAATCCCAGATGAAGTTACTTACACACAAGCGGCGATGGTTGAGCCGGTCGGTGTTGCCCTACATGCTGTCGATATTACGCCAATCACCATTAATGACACGGCTGTTGTGGTCGGTGCTGGAATGATCGGTTCATTTATTATTCAGGCACTTAGAGTAGCCGGTTGTGGCAAAATCGCAATTATAGATTTAGAGCAAGAACGATTGGATCTGGCTTGTAAGTTGGGGGCAGATCTGGGGATACTGGCGCAGAGCGATATCTCAGGCCAAATCAAAGACCTAACCGGTGGGAGGGGGGCTGACGTGGTCTTTGAGGCCGTTGGTATTGATCCGACCGTACAAACTGCTATTGATTGCGTTCGTCGGGGAGGTACAGTAACATTGGTTGGAAATATCGTCGCCGATGTCAATCTACCACTTCAGAAAGTAGTGACACAGCAACTGCGGTTGCAAGGAAGTTGTGGGATTTGTGGTGAATATCCGGCGGCTCTAGAGCTAATCGAACGAGGCCAGATTGATGTCGAAGCGATTCTGAGTGTCGAAGCAGATCTGAGTCAAGGTGCAGATTGGTTTCAGCGATTGTACAACAAAGAAAAAGGCTTGATGAAAGTAATACTCAAGCCAACAGCAATAGAATAGGCCAGATTGATGGCGAAAAAGATACACTGGTAGATCAATGCTAATATCGGAGTTGTTCTTCTAGCACCTGTTTGATCTCCTCAATCCGAACGCCACTGAGGATCTTTGAACCATCTTGTTCAGTAACGTAGAATGAGTCAATGGCAACTGTCGGTTGCGTAAAGATCTTGGCTAGACGCAGATCTAGTCCTAATTGGTAAAAAGCATCCGTAATGCTGAAGAGTAAGCCAACTCGGTCACGTGTCCGAATCTCCAGAATTGTGGCCTGATCGGAGTCGTCATTGTTAACCTGAATTTCGGTCTGGTGAATTTGAGGTTTGATGCGTTTAGATAAGCACAATTGGTTGAGACTAATATTACGGGCTTTGGCCAACCACGCATCAAGACTTTTCTCTGTCCCCCAAATTTGAGTTAAGGTTTCGGCGAGTTGATTGCAACGTTCCAATGGGACACTTTGTTGGGTATTGTTCTCGCTCTCTGTCTCGGTGATAGTTAGCATATCGATCACAATGCCATCATCTCTCGTTTCGATGTCAGCACTTAGAATGTTGATCCCCTGAGCCGTTAAGACACCTGTGATTTGACGAAATAGACCTCGAGAATCTTGGGTACAAATGCCGATTCGTGTGTGCTGTTCCCCAAACTCCAAACACGAGAAGGCGATTGATTGCGCGGAATCGAACTGTTGGTACTGTTCAACCAACTGAATTTGCTGACAAACGACCTCTGGTTGGTAAACCGATAACGTTTGTGCGCTGTCAAAATGGTCCTCAATTGCATCCACTGACACCTGTTGGCCTAACCGCTTGATCACCTCGGCTTTCAGGTCGGACAGCTTAACCAATATATCCTTCCTTTCCACAACTGTAAGTGCACGACGGTAGAGTTCCCATAGCAGCGTGGCGTGCCAGTCATTCCAAATGACGTCGTTAACCGCCCGGATATCAGCGTAGGTCAAGAGGTACAACATCTTGAGTTGGGAGGCGTTACCGTCAAACATCTGGGCGAAAGTTTGGATGACTTTATCATCGTCCAGATCGCGATGGCGTGAAATATAGCTCATGGTAAGGTGCTCCCGAATCAAAGAGAGAACTAGCGCTCGATCCTTCCCTCTAATTCCCAATCGAGCTAAGATCGCTTTGGCTAAGCTAACACTTTTTTGGTGATGATTCCCAAAACTTTCAACACCCTTGCCGATATCATGTAATAACATGGCTAAACGCAAGAGTTCGGGGCGTTCTAATTCATTCAAAATCTGGATAAAAACCTGTCCATCTTTGATCTGGGTTAAGGTCTCGAGCTCTAGATTTTCAATCGCGTAGAATGTGTGTTCGTCCACCGTATATTGGTGGAAACCGTCGAGTTGAAATTGCGACCTTAAATGGGAGAATTCTGGCAGATAGGACTCTAATACTTTCCAGCGGTGCATTCGACGCAGAGTCTGTGCAACGTTGGCGGACGCCCTTAAAATAGACAAAAAATCAGCGGCTATCTCCGGTGAGTGGCGGAAATTATCGTCGATTTTGTCAAGGTTAGCTGTGATTGTGTGTCGAACCTTAGCACCAACCTGATAGTTAGTTTGCTGATGATGAACAAACAGTTTGATGATCCGCGCTGGATTCGCAGCGAAACACTCTTGTCCTTTCTGGAAAACAATCTCGTTCCGCACTACCTGAAAACCGTCCTCCAGTTTTTGGTGCTGGAATAGATTCAAGGTTGGCAGTAACTGAGGCCGACCATAATTGGCTTGATCGATAATTAGCTTGGCGAACTCAAAAATATTTTCAGCGTGCAGATAGTAGTTGCGCAACATCTGTTCTTCGGCCCAAAAGGTCTCGTTATCTTGATAGCCGAGATCTTTGGCCACATTCTCTTGAATTTCGAACGACAAAACATCGCGTTGTTGCCGATTAAGCAGGTGAAGTTCGTTGCGAAGCCTCAACATGAAGTCTATAGCTTCAACGGTTGGTTCATAAACGGCTAGCGGAATAATTTGTCTTTGATAGAGCTCATCAATTTTAGTCAGCCCGTAACGAACCGCGGAAATCCAGATAGCAGTATGGAAATCCCTTAATCCGCCAACACTCTCTTTGATATTGGGTTCTTGCAGATAAATAGTAGATCCGTATGCTTTGTGGCGGTCGTTCCAGTCCTGAATCTTTTGAGAGATAAATCGACCCACCTGACGCTTGAACAGCGGTTTGGATGTCACTCGCTGATACTGGCGATAGACTTGCATATCACCGGTAACATACCGAGCCTCCAGCATCGAGGTTTTGGAGAACAAATCGTCCTGTGTCACCTGTACGCATTCATGAATCGACCGACAACTATGTCCAACATCAAAACCAGTGTCCCAGAGAACAGTAATTAATTGAGAAGCAAAGGCCTCTAGCTGAGTCCAGTCACCTCTCCGATTATAGACCAACATAATATCGATGTCGGAATGTCGACTCAATTCTTCTCGCCCATATCCACCCAGTGCCAGGATTGCCAACGGATATCCTCCGGATAAGATCCCTTCTTGCTCTGCTTGTCGAATAATGCGATGAATGACATTATCCGCTAATCTTGTGTACTCTTGCACAATTTCGCGTCCAGAAATACCGAAGCGATGTCGCTGAGAAATACGGTCGTACTCTTGTCTGCAGAAAGATTGAATCTCAGAAACCAATTTGGAGGTTGATGACATTTATTCCGTTACCCAAAAAAGGGCGTTGACGAGCAGGCGCAAGAAACTTTCAAGCCGAAAGTCGTCCTGGTGGCCGAGTGAAGTATAGAAGACTCGTCCGCCGTTGTGGAGTCGAACCCAGGTTACCGGCTCTTGATTACCTTCCGAGGTTTTTGCGTTCATTAAAACCGTGACATCTTCAGCGTTGGCCGAGTTTTTGTACAGGCTACCGAAAGCGTCAAAGTTTGGAATGCTCTCCAGTATAGGATGATTTTCTTGTTCTCCTGTAATCTCAACGTGGCAGAGAGGACCATGCCCAAAATGTCCTTGATAACTACCACCCAGAACTTCTGCATCAAATTCTAGCCAGTTTTGGTAAGCGTGACTAGCGGTTCTAATACCGATAATTGGCCTTCCCGCTTGACAGTAAGCTTTAAGTCGCTCCAAGCTTTCGCCTTCAACCCGAAGGCGCCGGGTAAAAACAACGACCACATCGGTTGTTTCTAGGGCCTCTAATGATGGGTTATCGTCTTCATCTTGATAGATGATCAGTGTGGTTTTAATTTGTGGATAGTTATCAGCCAAGTAATTCTGGAAGATTTGTAAAGATTGCTCCGAATCGTACTCAAAAGACCCGGAAATCATACATACATTCAATTTTTTCATGTGATTGCGCCTCACAAAAAGAGCGACCAGTAATTTACATTAACGGTCGTTCTCATCAATGATACAAAACTGCAAAATTAGATGAATTTCCAAAAGTTGCTACATTGAGAATCCTATTTCTCCCCAAGTGCACGGTTAGCTTGTGGAGAACTCGAATTGCCAGAGAGGTAGTTTTCATTGCCGTGTCTATTTCGGTCCCGTCGAGTCCGTTTCCGTATCTATGTAACCACCGGAGCCAAGAATTGACCATCTTCACGATGGGCAACAAAAATTGAGCGATCACCTTGATAAGTACTCCTACCATCGATTATTCCCCTTAAGGTTGTTTTTTTATTCTATCATAGATGGAATATATTGCAACAATTATCTGTTGATTTCAAAGATACAGGAGTTTCTGTATATATCAATAAACCAAGTATTTAGAAATCATTCGGAAATGAAACCTCTTTTCAAGAAATTGGAAACTACGAGATAGCGTACACCACAGACAAGCTAAAAAATCAATTTAGGCGACACGAAATGTTTCGAGCTTCAAGCGCAAGACCAGGTAAATTCAATTGAATCTTTGGTTTGATAAAACAGTTTTCATCTTCAACCCAACCTCAATGCAAGGGTTATCTATTTCTTGCTGATCTAGCTTGGGCAACGCGCAGGTTATTCTGTGTTTGAACCGCTTCCGGGCGAATTTCTAGTGCTTGTTGAAAAGAGACGGTAGCTTTTTCGTATCGGTGCTGTTTCATATAAATGATGCCAAGTTCGTGAAAAACCTGGTAATTATTGGGTTCGATTTGCCCGGCCGCTTGAAATGCTTCGGTCGCTTCCTCTAACGCTCCTTGATCTCGGTAAGCGTGCCCGAGATTTATGTATGCTTCTATGAAATTGGGTCTTTGGCCGATGACTTTTTGCAGCGATTCGATGGCTAAAGGAAAAACACCTCGATGACGAAAAGAGACACCGAGCGCATAATGGGCCTCTACTAGATTTGGATCTAGATTCAGCGCATTTTTAAATTCTTTGATAGCCTGATCTAATTGACCACTCATTCCGTAGGCACGACCTAGATCCACATAAGCAACTGCTAATTTGGGCTTAAAGTGAATTACACCTTGATAGGCGACGATTGCTTGATCAAATTCTCCTTGTAAAAGGTAGAGGTTACCGAGGTTGTGATATCCCTGAATCATACCTGGTTTGACTTCAATCGATTTTTGATAAGCCTTAATTGCTTGGTTATACCTCCCCAAAGACTGGTAGGCAGTACCAAGATTATTGTAGGCCTCGGCGTAGTCTAAACGGAGACCAATAGCAGCCTGAAATTCTTGAATGGCCTGATCTTGTTCCCCTTGCTCTTGATATTTGACCCCTTGATTATAGTGTACTTCTGCTTTCTCCGTAGTATTTGGTATCTGCGTTTTCCGTTTGGTAGGTGTTATTTCCACTTGTTTGGATTGAACTGCCTTGTTGGTCGCAGGTTCATTATCTGTTATGCAGGCGGAAAGTAGTGTCAGTAAAAAACTAAGAACTACCAACAATTCTGTTGCGTATCGGCTTTTAAAATAACGCCGTTCCACCTTCTTCTGAGTGATCGATAACCATTTCATCGCTTCTGCATTTCTCCTTCGTTAACGGTGAATAAGGTCTTAACCGCGATGTTCATATAGGTATTATATGTAGGTATTAACGATACCAGAAGGTCAAGTAGCCTTCAATTGATCGGCCACCATTAACTTATCCAAGCCGAAGGTGAGGATAATTTCACTTCGCGAACAGTAGTTACTTACCATCCGAACCAGTCGTTTTGCCGAGGACCTCAAATACCGATAGTGATTTAAGTCCCAATCCCGTCACGTTCATTTTTAATGCTCTTAAGCTTTCGTGTACAGATAATTGCTTTCGTTGCTTCCCATTTATCTAGGCATGTTCATTTGGCGCCATAACGCCGATATTTGAAACCAGCAGATCTAAATCACCGTCGCTATCTAACCACCGTAGGCCACCCAACGTCCGACTCCAGTATCCTTTAATCCTACCTTCACTCCGATTTCACGATACTGGCTATTCCGCTGATTCTAGAATGAACGAGGTCGTTGTAGATAACGAAAGTTCCTTTAGGACCGTGGAGACATTAGGTTCGACATAACCATTGTCATAAAAGATTAAGTCTTGATATCCATCCAATTCGGAATCGAAGAAAGATAGACCAAAGGTCAGTCTTCTATTGATTTTTGAGTTGCCGCTTCAGCATTTCAAGTTGGCGGCGGGTTTTGGAATCGACTCGATCTGCCAGTAACGGATCACTGTCTGGAATTGCATCTTGAAAACGTCCTTGCCGAGTTGGCCTAGCACGACTATACGTATCACTAAATTCAAAGGTAGATCTGGCTGTTGCTCCAAACTGGTGCACCTTTTGGCTAAGCTCCTGGTCAGAGGTTATAACCTCTATTTCTAGATCTCCGTCATACTTATGAACCCAGTCGATAATGTAATCGTCAGCCGTTTGCTGCCACTTGGTGTAGATGACCTCTAGTCCCTCTTGTATGTTACGAGTGGGGTGATGGGTTTTTCGCTGGTGAGCGTCAAAAACGACAACTGCTCGTAACCCTCGATACTGGGCATATTCTGCTATCAGGCGAACTAATCGATCTCGTGCTTGTGCAAATTTTGGATCTTTAGGCTGGGTTGGGAAGGTTGAATCCAGTAGGTTAGAAAAGGGCGGCCAACTTTGTAGAACGTTATAACCGTCGATAATGATGATCCAAGACATAATACAGCTGCTTTAGCCGGTTAGACCGGATAGGAAATGAGAATATCTGTCAACTTCAGGGCTAAGAATACGTTTCTGATTGCATCAGTATATCTTAGTAGTTCCCCTCAGAAAAATAGATCTTAGGATCGTGAATAGCATGTCTGCCAAACTTCGGTTGTTGATCGGCTTTTGTCTAATTTGGATTTATGGTTGCGGGAATGAAGAGATCCCGCATGATAAGAACTATGCCCCCAAAGTTTCTGTTTTTAAAGCGGAAGCGGATATTGTCGAACCAGGGAGTCGAGTGGCAATTCAGTTAAAAGCGGAAGATCTGGAGGGAGATCCAATTACTTATCGATGGCAAGCTGACGGTGGAACAATCCACGGTGATGGCGACGGTGCGACCTGGATTGCCCCTAATCGGGAACGAAAATATTTGATCGAAGTAACAGTTAGCGATGGTTACAAGTCTAACACAAGTTCACTAGACATTCAAGTTTGGCGGACACGACCAGGTGACTATTATCCGCTATCCGTCGGCAATCTCTGGTACTATCGAGATAAAGAAAATAACCAGATTGCCTTCGAGATTATCGATACCATCCAGATCCAACTGGCAGAGAATCAAACGGTTGAAAGTTACGTTTTGCAAAAGTATGATCCGACCCTACCCGAAGAGGAACGAATCTACAATTTCTCATACCTGGGTAGAGAATTCGACGTTACGGGAAAACTTAAAACAGTGATCCAACACGCCCAAAACGTGACTTCCGGTACAGACGGTACTATTATGTTCGTGCCATTTCTACCGTTGTACCAGTTCCCTTTAATCCCCGGTTACAACTGGCAAAAGCAGTTTCAGGCTAAATTGACACCAGAACTGTTTCCCATCGGTAGTGGAATTGATAAAAATGAGGTGCTGTCAGAGGAAGTCCTAATAGTTCCTGCAGGTAGATTTGAGCACGTATTTCTAGTAGAGGAGACTTTCGTCTGGAAGTTTTTCGATCAGGATCTCGACCAGACAATTGTGCAAAAGTGGTTAGCACCAGATGTCGGGATCGTCAAATTCACACAGGTTCAAACCCGGGCTGGCGTCACTGTTGAGGTCGAGTTTGAGCTAGAGTCTTACGAATTGATCACCACAAGATAGGAGAACTACAATGCGATGTCGAGTCGGAGTAATTGGATGTACAGGTGTCGGGACACAGCACGCTTCAGGATTGATTGGATTGGAGAATGTCGAACTGGTTGCAGGTTGTGATCTGTCATCAGCGGTACTGGAACGCTTTCAAGACCATTGGCGGGAGAATTGGCCGGATCTGACCACCTATACTAGTCACTACGAGATGCTGGAAAAAGAGAGCTTAGATCTCGTAACCATAGCGACATCAGACCACAAACATGCAGATCTGGTGGTCGACGCTGCAGAGTCAGGGGTCAAGGGCATCTTTTGTGAAAAACCGATGGCCACCTCCATCTCTGACGCCGATCGAATGTTAGCTGCCACCAATGCTAACGGGACAATTTTGTCTGTCGATCACACCCGGCGTTGGCAACCGCTTTGGGTGCGAACCAAACAACTGGTGACAGAAGGTACAATCGGGAATCTACAGAACATCATTGGTACGCTCAATGGCGGACGCGCTATGCTGTTCCGCAACGGAACCCACTTGATCGATGTCATCTGCTATTTTGCCGATTCTACTCCTGATTGGGTCTTTGCTGAACTTGAAGACGGTTATGAAGATTACACTGAGTATCGAGGGGATGGTGGACACGACCCCAAAACAGAACCATCGGCCCACGGCTATATTCATTTTGAAAACGGTGTTAGAGCCTTCTACGTAGGTGGGTCTAAGAAGACGTCTACGGGGTTTGGTCTCGAAATCGTGGGGACAGAAGGGCGGATCCGAATCAGTGACAGTCGAGCGATCTTAGACAAAGGGGGACAGACGTCTGAAATAGAAGCACCTATCTGGGAAATCGTCGGGATTCCTGCAGGCGTCCAAGAACTTGTTCGCCTACTTCAGGAAGGGGGAACCCCTATCTCGCCTGGGCATGAGGCTTACAAAGTGGTCAAGATCATAATTGGGTTCTTACAGTCCCAACAGAGAGGCAATATCCGGATTAACTTCTAGATAGGGCAAAGAAAAAGGCCTGTGTCAGGTTGGCGATGTCGGCATTACCTGTTTTGACCTTATCGACTGCATTTTGTGCGACCCGTTTAAAGACGGGACCTGCGATCAACGGATCAGCGTCAACGATCCCGGAAAAGTCTCGGAAAGATAAAACACCATAGTTCGTTGGTGTCATAGCCGTTACGTTTGCGGTTCGGATAGCTTCCTCGGAAACGAGTGCATATTCACCCATGGCAAAGGCTGGTTCTTCAAGGACAAAGGTTGTAGGTTCATATATTGGGTCCGCAGTTGGAGTTGGATCAGTCGTCTTTAACCGGACAATTGCTTTCCGGGATTGACTGAACCCACTTTTGGTTTTTACCATAATCTCCTGGCTGACTTCTACCTCGCCCTGGAAAATCAACAATAGTGTATCCCCAAGTTCACCTTCTGTAAGCAAGTCTACTTGCGGGTCACAGGATTTCATTTCCACCTTGTTGGAGATATGCTGACACTGTTCTAAGCTAAGATCTCGGAATAAATTGATTCTTTGTACCTGTGTTGGCTGTACGCTCATATAAATCTGTCCTTTTGTTTCATCAGTTTCATACTTTATTGGCTTCAGTACTTCAAGCGCCCTAAATCAATACAATCGCTCGGTGCTTATCGTTGGTGACATAATCATCTTTAGGATTGACTTCGATAAATACTTTCTCGTCACTTGTTAATTCAATACCTTCGCGTTCTAGCTGTTCCTTGATCATCTCTACCATAAAACCACTCCCCGCACTTTTCATCTGCTCTTCTAGACTAGCCCCTGGACGTACAATCGCATAACCGATTAGCAAGCCCGACATCCTGAATTTGAAATGTCGGGAAATCCTTTCGTGTGTCTCCCCCACTAGATCTACGGGAATATCATGCACCTGTAGGTCACTTTGGCTCTCCGGCGAAAAGATAGTGTCGACCAGTTGCGGTGATCCCGGATGGGTGACATGATAAGCTAGTAACTTTGGCGTAAACGCATCAGAGATAACGATCTCGTCGCAATTAGCTCGCTGAAGGTGATTCGCCATTTCAGGATCGGTAATATGAGCGATAACGCGGATATTTTCCGACATCGACTTGGCTGTATAAACGGCTAACACCGTGGTCTGCTCGTCTGGTGTTTCGAGTTGCGACAAGTTTGAGTAATCGGGCACCACAATCATATCTTTGGCACGTTGAATAAAGGCGTTGGAAAGAGCACTTTCATGGGTATAGTTGCCAAAGACATGCAAAATATCCAAGTTGTCAAAAGCACTAACCGCACTTTGAATACCAGCATCATCAGAGGAGGTTTCATTGACCAGCACAATTGACTTGTTCTCCTGATCTTGAGCCAGGACAGATAAGATCTGGCTGACCATCGAATTCCATCCGCTGATAATTGTGTGATCGGTGAAAATAGTATCATCAAAACTATCCTGGTCTTCTTTCAGTCGTTGGGCAACTAAGATCGACGCGACAGAACCTGACAGAATAATAGTCCAGGCGAAACCGGCCATCATAACCAAGATAACAAATGCCTTGCCATAGATCGATTGCGGAGAAATGTCCCCGTAGCCAACAGTGGTAAAGGTCGTTACCGACCACCAAATGGTATAAAAATAGGTGCTGAGAATGTCAATATCTTCTGTTTTAATATCATCTGCAATTTTAACCGATAATTCCTTTGACTCCGTTAAGGAAGCGTTCTGATTTACAAATTGTTCGGCTTTTTTCAATGACGACAGGTGTTCAGCAACCTTTGTCTTAAAGGTCGGGTATTCTAAAAAAAAGAGACCAGTAGCTGAAACCCAGATAAAGACGCAAGTCCAAAAAATCCAAAAAATCAGGCGACTTAGTTGGGAGTTACCTTGGAAAATCGCGAGCCTTCCCCAAAAGGATTTTGAGGCCTTAGGCTCAGCCCACTTGGACTTTGAGAGGTAGGTTGAAGTTGAAACTGCGCTTTGATTCATCGGAACTCCGGACGCTAACTGAGCCAAATGTTAGTAACTTTAAACTTAGGCCCAGCTTTTTTTAGCACACTCCCAGTTATTTGTCAATATTTTTTCAGCTTTGGCCTTTCATACTACCTTAATCCGTTAAGGCGATGGCGACTTCCATACTAACCAAATCGGTATCCGCGTGGCTCAATTAATAAAGCAGTCGATCACCCCAACTTACTATTGGGGCGATCGACCTACTACGAACGGTGTTTGTTACAGATCTTAGCTTCTTAATTTATCGGTGATGAGGTCTTCCAGCGGACCTTCATTTTCACGCACCACGTTCTCTAACCGCAAGGCCATCAAAAAAGACAAAATCCCGCTAATAACTGAAACCAAAAACAGATGGTGTATAGTGATCCAGGGACTAAGAAACCTTAATGATGCTCCGCCAATCATAGGGACGAAAGCGAACGGAAACAAAAGGGTATTCATGAAGCCGATATAGGTAGGTCGGCTCTGGCTGGGGGCGATATTCAGCGCGTAGGTCATAAAACCGACCATGATTCCGTTACTTGACACGCCACCTATGACATAGACCAGAAAGTAGTAGCTTAGTTGCCGGTCTACCGGCATTAGTGAAGATGTTAGTGCAATAAGTGGTGGGATACCAAAAAGTCCACCCGTTACAACCAGAATTGAGTGAGTTCCAAACCGCTCCCCTAGATAACGCCAAAAGACATTCGAGATAATACCCGTCATCGCTGCTGTGGCCAAAAAATGACCGGCGGTAGATTCAGTCGCGCCGGGAAATATCTCCAACGCATAGGTGGCATAGAAAGGGGTTGAGACACCGACAAAGTGTCCGCAAATCCGAAAAGAGAGAAAGCGGCGATAATGTGGGTCGGTTTTTAAGATCTGCGGGCCTTTTCGAAGGTGGTCTAGTATTGATAACTGCTTTGTTCGGACAGGCAGAATCGGCTCACGGATCTTCAAAAAAATGAGAACGGCACATAGGCTGGCAATCGTGGTACAAGCAAAGAGAAGAGCATAATTGTGGGGGAAAACTAACCCTGATTTTTCTTGATCTAACACATAAGCGATCAGAAAATAGCCAATTAGAAACTCAAAAAATCGCCCCAGCAACTGCCGCCAACTGAAAAATCGAGCGCGTCGGTTTGGTGGAATCGACTTGGAAATAATATCCATGTACGGTAGGGTTGATACCCCCATCGAGGAAGAAGCACAAAAGTAGAGAGCTAGAACCACTATTGCCAACAAGATAGCATTCTCAACTGGAATTAGGTAAGCCGCTCCGCAAATTAGTGCCCAGACCGTGACGCGACACGCCATCCCAATAATGTAGTATGGCATCTTACGCGGGTGGTGTTCAATTAGATTAGAAACTAGCAACTGAGGTAACATCCAACCAGCCGTCATAATGGAGCCAGCGAAACCAACCATTAGGTCGTTATTGGTTAGTCTCTTAATAAAGACAGCCAGAACGGTTGCGGGCTCAGCGAAGGCCAGAGAAATGCGAATCAAAACGCCTTGTGCTAGAGCGATTCGAAAATTATACTGTTGGTCTTTATAAGGTTTTTCGTTTAGGCCGGGAGGTTCGGAAGGGTCATTTGAAACCGGTTGCATACTTGTTACCGATTCACCTACAATAGAATGCTCAGCGATTATATCAAGAATCACCGGCTGTTGTCAAACAATGAAATACCGCATCAAGAGCTATTACTAAACGCTTGGTCGTCACGGCAGGTAATTTTTCTCGGTTCAAAGTATTTGGTGAGTGGAAACTGGCTTTCAGCAATTACGAATGATTTCATCGAAACAAACACCACGACAAAAAATTGGAGAAAACATTCCAATTTACCATTTACCTATACATGAAGATGGGGCTTTTGTCTGATCGAGCCAACTTTATCATTAACTCAAAATCGTTGACACTGGATTTCGTGTGTCAAAAGATTAAATATTCGTATGGGTTTAACTCAAACGTGTAAACTGGGTAATGGAAGATGCCAAAAAATGCTTGCGTAATTCAGTCAACTCGACTATAATGAACGCACTTGACAGTCAAATCTAAATTTGTAGCCTGAGATTTGGGGAGAGAAACCGATGCAGATTGGTATTAGATATGGACGTGGAGTTGTCAATGTCGAAGTGCCAGATCAAAATTTAGCTGCAATCTTGGATATCCAGTCGTCCGCTCCTATCACTGATCCTGAAACCGCCATTTGGTCGGCATTGGCGACTCCTATCGACTCACTCTCTCTCGCCGAGTTAGCAAAAGACCAGCAAACCGCTTGCGTGGTGATTTCCGACGTCACTCGTCCTGTCCCCAACGAATTGATTCTGCCACCGATATTGCAGACGCTTGAAGCCGAGGGAATCGCCAGAGGTCAGATTACAATTCTGGTTGCCACTGGCATTCACCGCCCTAACTTCGGAGCAGAATTGGAAGAGATGGTTGGGGCTGAAATCATGGCTAACTACCGAATCTTGAACCACTATTCGGAGCGATTAGAGACCCACACTGACTTAGGAACGACTGAAAACGGCACACCAGTTCTAATCGACCGCACCTATGTGGAGGCGGATCTAAAAATTACTACTGCATTAATCGAGCCTCACTTGATGGCTGGATACTCAGGTGGACGTAAAGCGATCTGTCCCGGATTAGCCTCCATCGAAACGATGAAGATCATGCATGGCCCAGAGATTCTTGAGCATCCCAAGGCTGCTACTGGTGTTTTAGCCGGCAACCCATTTCATGTCGAAGCGACTGAGATCGCCCGAATGGCTGGCGTCGATTTTACGCTTAATATTACCATTGATACTCAACGTCGGCTGACAGGTGTTTTTGCCGGTGATCTGGAGACAGCTCATTTGGCAGGTGCTGAGTTCACCGAGAGACAAGCCAAAGCCACTGTATCAGAACCGGCGGATATTGTACTGACCTCCTGCGCTGGTCATCCACTAGATGCCACTTTCTACCAGGCTGTTAAAGGTGCAATTGCAGCCCTTGATGTGGTTAAGGAAGGTGGGAGGGAGTATCGTTCTATATGCAGAGTGTAGCCAGGGGATAGGTAGTGGCCCGTTTACCGATCTGATCTTAAAAACGAAGGATCTAAAACAGTTTGTACACGATATTTACGATTTTAGAAACTTTGTCATCGACCAATGGCAGTTAGAAGAGCTGGCTAAAGTAGCTCGAAAAGCTGAAATTTACTTTTATGCCGAAGGGATTCCAAAAGATCAGCAGACAGACCTATTTGTGGCACCCCTGGACACCCCGCAATCGGGAATCGAACGGGTGTTGGAGAAACACGGATTAGACGCCCGAATCATCGCTATTCCAGATGGGCCGTACGTATTGGCCAAGCTCGAACCGGAAGAACTAAATAAACTGAAAGAACCGTAGATGGTAGAAAACAGAGACGTAAACGATTCAATTCAGGCTATCCCGACGCACCAGATTGTTGAACTCAAAGGGTTTCGCGATGGTCTACGGCTGATGATCGATGCCTCCGCTAGTATCGAGGAGATCAGAGTTTCAGTCAAAGAACGGATGGCCAACTTGGGAGACTCTTTGGCCGGCACCTCGATTGTGATTGACACCGGTGGTCAGGAGTTAGCGGCACCAGACCTCGAGCATCTAAAATCGCTGATTTTTGAGACCTATGGCCTGGAGATTGTGACTGATCCAGAATCGCCTGCCCCCACACCTGATATACAAGAAGATAAACAACAAAAGGCCAAAAAAGAAGATTTAAAATCCACTAAGCCAAATGCCGCTGCCGCGGCAGACAGTCAGTCTGATGTCGATCGCATTATTCCGACCAAGAGAAAGACTAAACCGACCGCCAAAGCAGAGGCAACAACACCGCTGTTGACAGACCTACCGAATCGGGAAGCTACCCATGTGATTCGGTACTCTCTTAGATCCGGCCAGGTTGAGCGATTTTTCGAGGGCACCCTGATCTTGTTCGGAGATGTCAATCCAGGTGCTGAAGTGATCGCAGGTGGTGACATCGTTGTATTAGGTCGGCTCCGCGGGTTAGCCCATGCTGGTGCGTTAGGAAACACATCTGCTATTATCATGGCTATGAACCTAACTCCCACACAGCTGAGAATTGGACATCTTATCACCCGCCCGCCGTCAACTGGAATTCGATGGAGCAAGCCTCAGCCTGAAATAGCACGAGTCGAAAACGACAATATCGTGGTCGAGCCATTTAATGGCTTTTAGTCTAAGATCTTGCTGTTGAAAAAGGGAAGAATTAAGGACACAAATGGGTAAAGTAATCGTCATCACCTCCGGCAAAGGAGGGGTTGGCAAAAGTACGTCCGTCGCTAATATTGGTACCGCATTGGCTATGTTGGGTAAATCGGTGGTGGTCGTCGATGCGGATATCGGACTCCGTAACCTCGATATTATCATGGGCTTGGAGAGCAGAGTAGTCTATAATTCAATGGATGTCATCGACGGCAGTTGTGAACTGGAAAAGGCACTGGTGACCGATCGCCGGGTGGAAAATTTAAAACTATTGGCAGCCTCTCAGCGAAACAACAAAACTGATGTTCAGCCAGAGCAGATGAAGGATGTCTGCCTCAAACTACGTGAAACTCACGACTATGTTCTCATCGATTCACCGGCTGGCATCGAGCAGGGATTTGAGAATGCCTCCTCAGCAGCTGAGGCAGCTTTGATTGTTACTACGCCAGATGTTTCCGCCGTGCGGGATGCCGACCGAATTATCGGTTTATTACAAGCCAAGGAAGTCTCCGATCTGCAGTTGATTATTAACCGTTTTGCTCCCAACATGGTGAAGAAAGGCGATATGCTCAATCAGTACGACGTGCTAGATGTTTTGTCAATCAAACTGATTGGAATCGTACCGGAAGACCCTAGCATCGTTGGATCCTCTAACCGGGGCTTGCCACTGATCTACGACGCCACTTCTGAGGCGGCGGGGGCATACAAGCGGATTGCACGGCGACTCGACGGGCAGGACGTTCCGGTGCCGGAGTTCAAAGCGATCGGTTGGTTTAGTAACATGTTTGGCAAGTTGTTTGGACTAGACTAAACCACCACCTGTAATGCACTACTAATGGCAAAGAGACCTTCTAGAGAATTCCCTGATTGGGATCGAGGATATGCGTAAGATACAATGCTTCAGCGACTGATTCGATTTCTTCGGCGTGAAGAACCAAGCAGCAAAATAGCTAGCAACCGGCTCAAGTTGATTTTGGTCCAGGACCGGCTCGGCGTCAACGAAGAGGTGATGAAAGATCTACAACAGGAAATTACCCAAGTTTTGTCTCGCTACTTTACACTGGACAAAAATCAGGTTGAAATTGATCTACAGCGGGAAGATCAAGCTATGGCATTAGTGGCCAACATCCCGATTAGGGGGATGAAGGGCCGGGACTAGCGTCTCGGCGAAAGAATAACTGAGACTTAACAGCAAATACTCCCCACTGAATGGGGATCGAGATAGAGATGGCACTTAAATATACCTGCCCTGGTTGTGAAGCCAGTATTACCGTCGCCTACCTGGAGGTAGGCCAACCAGCCAAATGCCGGTTTTGCGGTGAGGTTAATCCTGTTCCCACAGATGCGGAGCAGGCGGTTACCGTACCACCCAAGTTGGTTTCTGCCCGCGCGCTGGCAGGTGGAGGGAGCGATTTAGGTGAGCGCTTGCGTCAGTGGATACGAACCGATATGGTCAAGTATCT
Source organism: Candidatus Poribacteria bacterium (assembly GCA_030748495.1). Taxonomy (GTDB): domain Bacteria; phylum Poribacteria; class WGA-4E; order WGA-4E; family UBA9662. The sequence continues at coordinate 52,336 of JASMLX010000032.1, forward strand.
CGGTGTGACGGTATTGCTGATTATCCTTTCGGCTCTGATCGTATTTGTGACTGAACCGGCGCAATACACCGATAGTGTCGCTGGTCATATTGGCAAGGAGGTAGATGAAATAACCCCTTGGGATACTTTTTGGCATACTATCTGGTGGTCAGTCGTAACCTTTACTACCGTTGGCTATGGCGATGTAAGTCCAACTACGCACTTGGGTAAACTATTCGGCATGTTAATCATGTTTGCCGGCTACACATGGAATATCATATTAGGAGGAGTGGTGGCGTCACTATTAGTTATGGCAGGGTTAAAAGAAGTGGACGAATTGGATGCTGATAAATATACAGATCACACGGTGATTCTGGGTTGGAACCCAATGGTGGAAGAGATTTTACAGCGGATGCAGACAGATGAAGAGGCTAAACCGGTAATGGTTGGTGCCGCACCGCTGATTGTGCTGGTTAACGAATTCGATCGTGAAGAGTTATCCCGGATACCGCCAAACTTTGGGCGACTCGATATTGTTCATCTCTCTGGTCGCTATACGCAACCCGTGATGCTGGAAAAGGCCTTAGTTGGTCAAGCTGGAACTGTCGTGATTGTACCGGATATTAGCAATGTCGAACTTGACGGACCACCCAGCGAAAACGACACTGTGACCGCTGCTTATGCGATTCGGGATCTGACCCCTTCGGCGACAATTGTGGCACATACCCTGGATGCAGAACTGAAAGATCAACTCGCGCGCGCCAACTGCAACCAGGTGATTCTCGCTGACGAATATACACCTGATCTAATTGCCAGTCATATTCTGAATCCGGGTGCCCCGCAGCTATTGGACGAGGTTATCCGTTTCGCTAACCAAAACCATCAGCTAATCGTTGAGGATATGCCTCCGCTGTTAGCAGATTCCACTCACATCCAGGTCTTCAACTTTTACAAGGAACATCGCAGTGCAATCCTGTTAGGATATGTCAAGATGAGCAGTTCAGCCAACCTTGAGGAAGTAATGGGGGTGAGTGGCAGCACATTTATCCGCGACATGATCACGGAACAGATGGAGTATGCTGGTATTCAGATGAGTAGTGACGAAGAGTTAACGGTCGAAATTGGCCCAACCGACAACTATCAAGTAGACGCCCAACATAGATGTGTTCTACTGGCCAGTGGATTATCTACAGAAGAGGTAGGTACCTAATACTGATCTAATGAGAAGCTATAACCAAATCCTAGATTGCGGCGACCTGTGGCAGGTGCCCATTATGGGAAATAAAAATTTAGAATTAGAGATTAGGCATCAAAGCTTACCCTTGACCTGGTGGGAAATCCAGCTTCCGTTGATGAGCCCTTGATTCGGAGGAATTCCAGAGTGAAGATTCCAAATTCTAGATTATTAACGTTACACCGTCGGTCGCTGTGTGCAAGCCGGTTTTTGGCGGCTGTATCCGGACTATTGATTATTGCGCTTTCACTCTTTGGTTTCATCGGCATTGCGGCAGGGGCGCAACAAGTGACGCCTAAACGGGTCAATGTTCCGACGGAGATGATTACAGTACAACCGGGGCAAACTTTGGCTGATCTAGCCGAAAAATACTTTGGCGATCGGCGTCAGTACAAGAGGTTTCTAGAATATAACAACATTCCAGATATCAATACCATGAAACCTGGTGACCGTTTGCAGGTGCCGGTCAACTCGAATGAGTCGACCAATTCAGACCAGGTAGCCCCTAACACAAAAGCTGGTAAATCTGCAACGCCAGTCACTGAATCTACCCCAACACTAGCTATAGCGGAATCTACCAACCAGGCCACCTTTGATAGCCTGCAGACAGCAGAGGTTGAGGCAGTGCCGGAGATGATCCCACCGACTGAGGTTAAAGCCAACGATGTTCCCAATGATGCGATTAAAAAGGGCCGTGGAACGATTATTATCACTTGGACAGCACCAGAAGATACGACTAACGTCAAAGGCTACCATGTCTGGCGCAAGGCGATGCCAGATGGTAACTTTGAAAAGATTACCAAAAAACCACTCAAACTGAGTAAATCGGAATATCTCGATAAAACCGCAACCGGCGGTCAAAGCTACGTTTATCAGGTGGCTTCAGTTGGTGCTTCAGGCCTGCCTGAAGCGGCAGAAGTCGTTTCAGCCTCTTCCAAGCCTGCTATTGCTCAGGGTAACTGGTATAACACCAAAAAATCATATCTTTTGTTGACCATCATTATATTTTCAATTATTACCCTCTACTACATGGACCGAGGGATGAGTGGAAAAGACATGTTTATCCGGCGCATTGCAGCCTTAGATACCATTGAGGAGGTTGTCGGCCGGGCGGCAGAGATGGGACGGCCAGCTATGTTTGTGGCCGGCAATGATGATCCTGATACAGGATCGACGATGGCAGCTTTCTCTGTCTTTGAATCTGTGGCTAACTATGCGGTGGTGACTCAGACCGAAGTCGTGGTTCCGGTACAGAAACCAATTGTTGATCAAGTCCTGCGATCCTCGCTCAGAAACATCTTTACCTTAGCCGGCCGACCAGATCTGTTTAACGAAGAAGATGTAACCTATGAAGTGGATAACCAACCTGCATTTATTGGAATTATTGGTGATAGCATGGCCAAATACAATCCGGCTAGCGTCTTCTATTTTGGTGATTTCACCTATGAATCCATGGTCTTTGCTGAAATGGGAAACAACGTTGGTGCGGTCCAGGTGGCAGGCTGCGAAAATCCCAAGCAAACAGCATTTTTTATCGTTGGCTGTGACTACTGTTTAATCGGTGAAGAGCTATTCGCTGCCGGCGCTTATTTGAAACGGGATGTGGTACAGATGGCAACATTGCTGGCTCAAGATAGAATCAAGATTTTGGCATTTCTAGCCCTTCTGTTGGGCATCTTGATCTCCATTTTTAACCCAGGTAAGGGAAATCTGGTACTCGATTTTCTAACATTTTGAGTTCCGAATTGACTCTCAGATTCAATATGCGCGCCCTTCAAACTGTTATCTTTATGTATTCAGAAAACCCTTTTTAAGGTTATATAAGGTTATATTTAGATGCAAACTGCACTCCCGATCATCCTTTG
>JASMLX010000330.1 GCA_030748495.1 Candidatus Poribacteria bacterium
TTTCTGATGATGATGCGGATGCGATTTCTATTTTGGCCCTTTCACCCGGCCGGCTATGTGGTGGCCACCAGTTTTTCCGTCCGCGGATTTTGGTTTTCTATTTTTGTCGGTTGGCTGGCCAAAACCATTATTCTCCGGTTAGGTGGGGGCAGGACACACCGAATATTAACCCCCTTTTTCCTGGGTCTTATACTGGGGGAATTTGTGGCCGGCAGTTTCTGGAGTTTGCTTGGCATCGCACTGCAAAAGCCGATGTACAAATTTATATGGTGAGGTTGGTTCTTTGGCTTCCGGCCAAAGTTTAGGCCATTGATAGCTGGTTCTCGTTATCTGGTGTTAATAGGTATATTTTACCAGATTTGATTGAAATACATTTTTGGTATAAAATGCGGGCTAGTCAATCAGACCAAGATCAATTAACGATGAAATCAACAATCAGCCAAATTGGGGGATGAGTTATGCTAGCAAGAGTCGCTTATGCAAATGTTGTTGTCGTGTTCCTTTTAGCCCTATCTCTACTATACCTGAATAGCACCGATGCAGCCGAAAAAGGCCTGGTCGTTTATTGGCCGCTCGACGGTGATGCGAAAGACGCTTCCGGCCACGGCCACCATGGTGTGATTCAGGGCGCTAAATGGGTTGATGGTGTGGCGGGTAAAGCCGCCGAATTTGATGGCGGGGCGGGATGGATGAACGGCGGACGAAAACCCGCCCTGGAAGTCTCGCCCATGAGTTGCCTCTTCTGGATGAAACCAGGCCATGACTTGGGGCCGAAAGATCCGAGGTTCAATATCGTTTATCATGCCAAGGGTCCAATGTTCGCCTTCAATAAATCGCCGGCGGGCAATGAACCCAAGGGGCCGAAAAATACCATCCGTTGCTGGGTGGATACTCTGGGCGATGTGTCGAAAGGAACATTATTTACCAAGCGCGACGAGTGGGAAGCGGGGGTGTGGTACCACTTAGCCTGTACCTACGATGAAAAAGAGCTGGTTCTGTACGAAGATGGCCAAGAAACGGGCAGAACAAAAGTAACCGGCGCTATCGCCCCCCGTTCCAGCGAATTTCGAATTGCTAAGCCTTTCGCTGGAGCCATTGACGAGGTCAAGCTCTATAACCGGGCACTCTCCAGGGCGGAGGTTCTCAATTCCGGTGGTTTAGACGTCGGCCCGCGCTCTAAATTGCCGCTAAAGTGGGCCGAGATCAAG
>JASMLX010000331.1 GCA_030748495.1 Candidatus Poribacteria bacterium
CGGGGTAATCAGACGGGTATCAACACCTGTTGGTACCCTTTTTCCTTCTCTTCATTAGTTTCTTTCCTTATAAATCCCCTTATCGGACGTTTTCACACTGAAACATACTTGGATTTGGCCGGACACCGGCTCATACCGGGTGTTGCGGGGCGGGTCTTGGGACAGCACTACCCCACAGCGGAGTCAAAATGGCCGATAAATAACCTTATCGGACACTTATCAACCTGAAAATAGGAGATAAATACGTCTGACATGATTACATGTCACTGAATAAGAGCTGCCGGCCGAATAACAGATCAAAATAATTGACAACTTCTACCTCACATCATTATTTGACCCTCAACGGAAGCGGAATGGGAGTATGCGGCCCGTGGGGGACTGGCAAATCAACGATATCCTTGGAGAGATGAAGCAGCAATGGCAAAAATATCTCAAAGAACCAGCCGGGCCGGCCGGCAGGACAGCTAATAGAAGCGAAAATGACCGATAAGGAGATTTGTCGGTCATTTTCCAAAGCCAATTACTGAAACCCGCATAATAGATAACTGGTGTACGGGGTAATCAGACGGGTATCAACACCTGTTGGCACCCTTTTTCCTTCTCTTCATTAGTTTCTTTCCTTATAAATACCCTTATCGGATGTTTTCACACTGAAACGTACTTGGATTTACCCCACTGCGGAGTCAAAACATCCGATAAATACACTTATCGGACACTTATCGGTCATTTCCTAAAGCCAATCATTGAAACCCGCGCAATAGATAACTCCTCTACGGGGTAATCAAGCCGGTATCATCCGATAAATACCCTTATCGGACGTTTTCACACTGAAACGTACTTGGATTTACCCCACTGCGGAGTCAAAACATCCGATAAATACACTTATCGGTCATTCTCAAACTGAAAAATTGCCAACTTCTCACTATTTTTTACCCAAACACCTTTAAAATTAAATAATTCTTGGATAAAACATCTTTTCTAACTTACTTCTCTCCAAGAATAGGAGATAAATACGTCTGACATGATTACATGTCACTGAATACTCGATGAAATATACTTGGATTGATCCCACCGTGGAATTAAGTGGAATCAAAATGGTTAATTACACCGATACCCGCGCAATAGATAACTGGTGTACGGGAAGCGGGTATCCGCTGCCCTAGTACAGGTCCTGTCAACCAGACCCGTT
>JASMLX010000332.1 GCA_030748495.1 Candidatus Poribacteria bacterium
AGCCTGGTTAATGAAAAAATATACCAAAGGCAAATTTGTGAGCCCCCCTCTCAAAGCTGACGCAGAGAGGGGCACACAAAGCAAAAACAAAAAAGAAGAATCAATTAAGGGAGGCAAAGTGCCCAATATTTCAACCAGAGAACAGATCAGGCAGTCGCTAGGGCCACGAGACCCGGAAAGAGAGGCGGCGAGGGCTGAATTCGAGCGTAGGCGGCAGGAATTAAGCAGTGGTCGAGCCCCTGGCAGAGACTAAAACAAAAATTAGGGTTCCAGTTATGAAGCAGGAAAAGGAAGATTTGTTTTAACTAACCCGTCAATTTTGCAATCAAATCATGTTTGATCTCCTAAAACAGTTTTTAGTCACGATTTTAGCCTGTTTGGGGCGGTTTGTTTCAGACAACTAAACGTGGTAGAAAAAGGGTCCTTTTTTTGATACGTTCACCTGAAATATTACAAGTGATAATCAGAACGGACACCAGCGTCCTGTCTCACTGACAGTAAGGATAATTGATAGAGCTTCTACTTCACATCATTATTGCCTCGAAACTTCCTACCGGTGAACAGTACCTCCATTTGTCCTTCCCATTCACTGTATTACCCCAGTTAGCATCATCGAGCGTTATTTCATCTCCTCCAGGATACCGTTTCCCTATCAACCCACTACGTGCTGTATACTCCCACTCCGCTTCTGTCGGTAGCCGTTTGCCCGCCATATCATACCAATTGGCACACCATTCCTAAACGTTAGCGGCAGATATCCGCTGCCCTACTTGGTCAGATGTCTTTATCTCCTATTCCCGCCGTGACATACTTGAATTGTCCCCATTGTGGAATCAATCCAACCAGCCGGGTCGACCGACAGGACGGCTATTGCCGCCAGGTGACATACTTGAATTGTCCCCATTGTGGAATCAATCCAACCAGCCGGGTCGACCAACAGGACGGCTATTACCACCAGTTTTCCTAAATAATTCAATTCTTGTCAGAAAAAACATCTTTCCGTGGGGGATTGGTGGGCAAACAGTATCCTTGGGGAGATGAAATCTCCTAATACCGACCGTATGGGATGCCCAGACGGGTAAATACCAACCGAAATCATCATTATTTCCTAAATAATTCAATTCTTGTCAGAAAAAACATCTTTCCGTGGGGGATTGGTGGGCAAACAGTATCCTTGGGGA
>JASMLX010000333.1 GCA_030748495.1 Candidatus Poribacteria bacterium
AATTCTACCCAATGCTTCTACTATAGATCTACGAAGCCTAGAAGGGCCATCCTCTTTTTTGGGGCGCAACCATCTTTCCTCATACCTACGAACGCCGTCATTATTATCCTTTAAGGCCTGAACTAAGGCGGAAACAGCCTCTTTAGCGTTTGATCCAATTTGCCCTAAAGCCCCTGCTGCATACCTTCGAACATTAATATTCTCATCCTTTAAGGCTTCAACTAAAGCAGGCACCCCATCCTTGGCATCTGGACCAATCAAGCCCAAGGACTTTGCTACAGAACAACGAGTGACCCAAGACTCATCCTTCAAGGTTTGGGCTAAGGCAGGAACCGCCTGTTTGGCATCAGGCCCAATCTGGCCCAATGCCTCTGCTGCATACCTTCGAACATTAATATTCTCATCCTTTAAGGCTTCAACTAAAGCAGGCACCCCATCCTTGGCATCTGGACCGATTTCCCCTAAAGCCCTTGCTGCCCTCTCGCGAAGCCACTCATCCTCATCCTTTAAGGCTTGGATTAGTGCAGGAATAGCCTCTTTGGCATCTGGGCCGATTTCCCCCAACGCGGTTGCTGCAGCACTGCGAGGGCCAAAATCATCCTTCAAGGCTTGGATTAATGCCGGAACAACCTCTTTTGTTTGTGGGCCGATTTTTCCTAACGCCAATGCTGCAGAGTTCCTAACTTTGTAAGAATCGTGCTTAAGAAGACGTATTTGTTTATTAACTTTCTGTTCGACTCCCTGTTTTTCGCAACCATTAATTATCAATGTTAGGATTAACATTCCCGCCATTATAACAAGACTTCTGCTGTATGATTTCATTGAGCATCCTCCTTTGTTATCGCCACGAGCGTTTTATAGAGCATCGGTATAAAAACTACATATATAGATAGGTTTTATTTACCTTTTTATTACTAAAGATCTGAGCCAATAAACCATCCTACGAACTGATCAAGTAGCGATTGATTAAATAGTGTTAAAGGTGAAACATCCTGTAATAAAAAGAGGTAAAAACAGACTGATCTTCCTGAACCATTTTGGCCCTGCTGTTATCTCACTACCTTCGGCGTGGCAACACCCTTCATTAACGAAAAGCTGGTAGCAAGCAGAACATCAGCAATTAGCCGAGATTAAAGGACGATCGTTGCTGCAACGGTTAAAGGCAGTTCTAGTGGCTAATC
>JASMLX010000334.1 GCA_030748495.1 Candidatus Poribacteria bacterium
GCGATAATGCCAACTATATTAGCACGGGGGGGCTGATACCTGGGCCAACACAACAGCACCGGTAGGCAGCTTTGGAGCCAACGGATATGGATTATACGACATGGCAGGCAACGTTAGTGAGTGGTGTGATGACTGGTATGACTCTGACTACTACGATAGCTCACCTGCTACTAACCCACCGGGGCCGGACACCGGCTCATACCGGGTGTTGCGGAGTTGTGGTTGGTACAACAATGCTTTCTTCCTGCGGGTAGCTCGCCGCAACGCCAGCGCTCCGAATGATAGGGACTCCAGCGGGTTTCGATGTGTGTCAAGCTCCTACACTCCTGATTCCTTTACCACTTTACTACCGGCCTGGTTCACAAACCTTAGTCTAGATGCAACCGACTACACTTGGTCTACGGTTGACACCAGCAGTGCCACTTTGTCCGTGCGTCTGTTTGTGCAACCACTGGGGGGTATCGATGCCAGCAGTTGGGATTTTAGTGCCGTTAGCCCGTTTGGTAATTTAACCGCCCAACTGGGGAGTGCGGGCTTGAATTTAGTAGAAGGGACTGATTACCAACTGTTAGTCGTAGGCCAAGATGATCAAGGGACTACCACCAGCACTATTGATGATGTGACTGAAACGCTGGAAATATTGCTGAGTGAACTGCCAGTAGAGCCAGAAACCATCCCACCCAACCAGATTGTGTGGAATAAGGACGGAGCCCAGATGTCTTTTATTCCGGACGGTTCCTTTCAAATGGGGGATCACTTTAGCGAGGGAAATGCCCAGGAATTGCCTGTGCACACGGTGAAATTGGACGGCTTCTACATGGACAAAACTGAGGTCACGGTCGGCCAATTTAAGGCTTTTCTAGCTGATAGTGCCCATAGCTGGGCTGGTGATTGGAATGATGTGAATACTTACTCCCCGACAGATGATCATCCCATGATTGATGTCAATTGGAACGATGCTGATGCTTATGCCACCTGGGCCGGGAAACGACTGCCAACCGAAGCAGAATGGGAGTATGCGGCTCGAGGTGGCTTGCAAGGCCAGCGTTATCCTTGGGGCGATAATGAACCTGATGGATCACAGTGTAACTTTGCTGATAAGAATACGGATTACAGTTGGTCCGATGAAACGGTGGATGATGGC
>JASMLX010000335.1 GCA_030748495.1 Candidatus Poribacteria bacterium
GGAACAATCGATATTCTTGACTTAGTTGTAGTTGCTAGCTGTTTTGGTCAAGGTGCTGCTCCGTCTATCGTCAATCAGTCTGTAGCTATGTTTTCTCTGCTTCAGCACTGGATTGCATTGGCTGAGGAAGAAAATGATGGCTCAGAAGAATATTTAGAGGGAATCCTAGTATTGAAATCACTGCTAAATACATTAAAACCAGCAGAAACTTCTTTAATGGTCAATTATCCCAATCCATTCAATCCAGAAACTTGGATTCCATATAATTTAGGCCAAGATTCAGAAGTATTGATTCACATTTATGACACTACAGGAAAAGTAGTAAAGATATTAGATATGGGATTTCAGTCGGTTGGTTACTATACTAGCCGAGATAAGGCGGCCTATTGGGAAGGAAAAACGGAGAGTGGGGAACTGGTAGCTTCGGGAACTTACTTTTATCGTTTGCAAGCAGGAGATTATACAGAAACACGCAAGATGGTGATTCTGAAGTAGATGAAGAATCGTATTCAATCACATCTACTTCTACTCATCTCAACACTGTTATTGGGTACAGGCTTTCTTAATAACCAATTCAAAGTAGCCGAACAGAAGTGGTTCCAAAACCACCAGCAGGATACTGAGAGCTTAGTGATAGGAAGAATGGTTAAGGCTAAGCGTGACGGTATCTTCTCTACTGGTGGACTTATCTCCTTTATCCAGTCAGTCCCCATCACCTAGAGAAAAAACGCCCTTCAATACAGCTCTATCCTACTAATTTGCGCCACGGGTTTCATTAAGTGCCTCTATAATGGGTATGAATACATGACGCTACGCTAATTATGATGGGGACGCCTTGCGTTTACTATTAGAGTGACTGAAACAAGGTATTCGTTCTTCAATTCTAGCACGCCCCCTCAAGCAACTGGAGAAGACTATCATCGGCCATATGCGCTTGCTCAAAAGAGCCTTGACAGGGTGATGACGTACTTCAACCATCCAAATATTGCTTATACATTGTGAATGTATTTGCCAGCTCAATTAATAGATTAGAGAAACCTTGGACGGAAAGAAGTAAATGGTTAAGAACCTATCCGTAAATAAATCCTGCTTTGCGGTCTGTAATTATAGCCGCTGCCAGGTGTCGCAATGGCAGGTAA
>JASMLX010000336.1 GCA_030748495.1 Candidatus Poribacteria bacterium
GGAATCCGAGTGCTGATCCGGGTTTCTTTTTTACCTGGCCATGGTCTGGTTCAATAATCTTGTTGAGGTCTTTACACGGTCGAATTTCTATCGCCGGATCGCATCCTTCATTCTTAAGCCTCGATAGCTGCAGTATTGGAACTGCTCGTATCTATATTGATTTTTGCAGGGGGCAGTTATTAGGAATAGCCTGGCCTAAAAAGACAAGTCCAGCCTTGGTATCCGGCTTGGCCGTTAGTAAAAAATCGACGCTATTACCGTCTTTATCTACCGCTCGAGACAAGTATTTCCATTGACCAGGCACCTTGAGGTAGGTCTGGTCCAGTCGCCAGCTGATACCCACCTTTGGTTTGTGATTCTTGGCCGGTTCTACTAATCAGGGCGCATCTTTAACAACTCATCTATTGTTCGTTGACTGGTCGACCACGATTCCTCGCTCCGCAAGAAGCTCTTCCACCTCACGGTAACTGAGATTATATCGAAGATACCAGCGACAGCGGTCAGAATCAGATCCTTAGGAAAATGTGGGCCTGAAAATTCCATCCGCCAAGCTACCATCTTTCGATGGAGATAGCCAGTTGGCGACAGAACCTTCATCTTGCCTCCTCATTTTCAATCCTAAACCGGTTCGATCAAACAGGCATAGTGTTGTTGACTAGCAATCAGATGATGAATAATCTTTTTCACCTCCAGTTGCGTGGTATTGGGTGCACAAATGTAACATTTGATTCAAACTACGTCTCAGAAAGCCACCATGGGTCGAAAGCATCTTCAACTGCCTCTCGAATTTGCATTGTATTTTTCCCATGGTTTGTAGTTGCGTCGCGCCGATGAATATCGGCGGAAATTCCGCTGCAATGTTTGGCAATTGTTTCGAAGATCCGGTGAGCGATAATCAAATTACCTACCATGTTGGCGTGACAACCGTCAGGATTAATTAACCAATCAGCTAATCCCAGACCTTCCCACACATCTGCTAGCAGGCAATCGTTTTCTTGAGCCAATTGACGGATTGCATCATTATAGCGGCGTGTCTGGCGGATGCCTCCTTGGTCATATGGGGCATAACTCTTAAAACCGGTCATATTGATAAACCGTTGTTAAAATAATGAGCGGATCGCAGGCTGACTTGACA
>JASMLX010000337.1 GCA_030748495.1 Candidatus Poribacteria bacterium
GTGGTTCCTACTACTGCTAGCTGATGACTAAAAACAATTCCTACTTTAGCCTCCATAAAACGATTCTGTGCTCTGGCCTTGATCAAGGTACCGTCAATGCCCAGGTAGACCCGCTCGCAGGGCTCAATCTGCGGTGGCTTCTTTGGTCGCGGCTGCTCTTCGACTAATACCTCCACCGTTTCGGCCAAAGCTGGCTCATAGGCCTGTTGGAAATTAGCTTGCTCTTGAGCTTCGACTCTAACTGCTTCCTGCAAACAGGGCTGACGGATCTGTTCATGACTAATGGCAACACCGATCAGTCGCTGAATGCTTTGTTGAGCTGGCCGATAGGGCCAGGCGGCGGCACAATCAATCGCAACTTGCTTCAGGCCGGGGCTAATATTGGCTTCGGCTAAAGCCTTCAAATCGGCCAGGCAACCACTGTTCAGCTGGAATAATCGCCACAGGGTTGGCACCTCAGCCGCGGCAGGGCAAAGAAAATAGGTCCGAATCTGGTCTTTAGCTGACGGTGCTGATAACCTTTGAAGATGATTCTTTTTTTTGCACTCTGGACAAGCAACATCCTCGGCGGCTGCTTTCTGCCGCTGAATCAGGAATGCTAGTTGATGCTCAAAGAGTTGTGGCTTGATCTGTTGCCCCTTAGCATCAATCACCGCTTCCAACTGCTCGATTGATTCTACTTGATCTGGTAACTGGATCGTAATTTGTACTTGGGTCATTGATTGCTCCCTACAGAGTCGATTTTTCTCGGCTACCTGATTTGACGAGTTCTAATCTATCATTATCCTTCCAATCTTAGCCAGCAAATACAATTACGGCAACCGCCCAACGCCACTTGAGGCTTCATTCCCATCCAGGCACTCTATTCTTGACGCTTACTAGTGCCAGGCAAGCGTCTGAAATGGTGTGTATGCTTTAAAAGCAGGTCTCATCGGCATTGCGCACCTGTAAGTCTGATCTCAACTCTTTAGATTTAGTCCATCAGCGTCTAAAATTACGCCGATGAGGGAATTGGTGGCTTGAATCTCGATACCGACTCAATTGGCCAAGTGGTCAGATGGTTTTCAACCTTGTCTGAATCAGACTATTTTCTAGACGGGGCGTCTGGCATGAAAAAGATACAGCTGACCGTC
>JASMLX010000338.1 GCA_030748495.1 Candidatus Poribacteria bacterium
ATCATCAAGTCCACTCGGCCATGACGGCCCATAACTGGGTTTTCCTGCGGCAGCAAGACGACTTTGAGGCTAACTTTGAGCTGCTGATTGATGCCCTTGACACTGACTTGGACTATGTCAGAGAGCATACACGTTTACTTACACTGTCCATAGATTGGGATCAGAATCAGCGTCGAAGAAGCGCTGGTTTACGAGGCCAGGAGTTGCAAACAGCTGAAGGTTGGCTGCAACAAAGTGGCTCCAAAGATCCTCAACCATCAGAGTTACACCGAGAGTATCTGACCTTTAGCCGAACCGTGGTTGATCGGTTTCGAAGATTAGTGATCTCCAGTGTGGCGATGGCTTTTATTTGCTTACTGGGTTTATTAGTATTTGCTTTTTATCAGCGTAACTATGCGGTGAAACAGAAGCTGGTAGCTGAGCAACAACGAACCGAAGCTGATAAGCAACGCCTGCGAGCAGAAGAAACAGCCCGGATTTCAACCTCTCGGGCTTTAGCTGCCTTCGCCTTAGCCGAAATGGAAACTGATCCGGAACTGAGCCTGCTTTTGGCCACCAAGTCGATTAGGGTCATGTCTGAGGTTAATGAGACAGTTTTACCTTTGTCAAATACTGTCTTACGCCAATCAATCATCAAATCCAAAGTCAGATTGGTGCTAACAGGCCATGATGATAAGGTCACTTCAGCGGGCTATAGTCCAGATGGGCAGCGGATTGTAACCGCCAGTTGGGGTAGGGACGGCACAGCCAAAGTGTGGGATGCTCAGACAGGTACTGAACTGTTGACTCTTGCAGGCCATGGTGGTGGGGCCTTCTGGACTAACGGGGTCAATTCAGCGGGCTATAGTCCAGATGGGCAGCGGATTGTGACTGCTAGTCAGGATCAGACAGCCAAGGTCTGGGATGCAAATACAGGCAAGGAGCTGTTGACTCTGACAGGCCATGAGGGTGGGGTCATGTCAGCCGCCTATAGACCAGATGGTCAGCGAATTGTGACCGCTGGCAGTTGGGATAAAACAGCCAAGGTCTGGGAGGCTGAGACTGGCACTGAACTGCTGACTCTAACAGGCCATGAGAGTGAGGTTACGTCAGCCGTCTATAGTCCAGATGGGCAGCGGATTGTGA
>JASMLX010000339.1 GCA_030748495.1 Candidatus Poribacteria bacterium
TCACTCTAAACTCGAGTTTAAATAGTCATATGAATAAATACGATGACCACCCAACCAGTTTTAAAACCAAATGGTTGATTGAAGGAACAGCTAGCTCTTTTGATTATCTCTATATTGAACAATATTATAGCCAGAATAAATTTTCATTAAATCAAACCATAGTTGATTCAGCTGCTACGCAAAATCCAAGTATCTTTGAAAACTATGGTAACGCCAACAAGGACATTAATGGTGCCTCATCCTCATTTCTGGTTTTGGTATGAGCAAAAGGATTGCAATTAGCAGGGCATTCTGAATCAAAAGCTTTTAGGCTCATGTGCAAAGATTTTATGCAAGCAAACCCAAATAAAAAAACTGGCCAGATGTATTTCAGACCACATTTAATATGTCAGTCAGTGATTTTTATTCTAGGGTTAGTGGCTATAAGCCTTCTATCAACACTGTTTTACCTAGCACTTCTCTGACTTTAGAATCAATTTTTAACTAGGGTCTGTTAACACTAAGAAGAGAATCCTGTATAATCGGCTATGATGGAACTGACACAGGAACAAGATGAAGAAATAAAGCCGTCTTTCCCCGTCCAAAGAGGACAGGTCAAACTATCGAATAAGAAGATTCTGAATCGGATTTGGTCTGTTGCCGAGCAAGGGTGTTAATGGAGAGGTCTTCCCTGTAGGTTTGGAAATTGGCCTACAATCTATAGGCGGATGAACCAAGGGGCCAAAACAGGGGTCTTAAATGGCAGATTTGAAGCCTTGAAATCATTCCAGTGAGGGTAGAAAGCTATTCATTAGATAGCAGATTCGTGAAAGTGCATGCTGATGGAACAGGAGCATTTAAAAAACGGCCAGCCGTCGATTGGAAAGTCAGGAGGAGAGTGGACCACAAAAACCCATCTGCTGGCCCAAGATGCTGGTAGGGCAGTAGCTTTTCGACTCTCCCCCGGCAACCGGTCATGATGTGGCTGAAGGAGAAGGCTAGTTGAAAGGCATAGATTTCCCTTTGGCTGGCGACCCAATGATTATGGATCCAGCAGATGAAGGAGATACGACTCGACAGCCGGCTTTAGACTTGATCTTCTCTGCGGTTGTTCCGGCCAAATCGAATCGCCTGGA
>JASMLX010000033.1 GCA_030748495.1 Candidatus Poribacteria bacterium
AGCCCGAAGCCGCCTGAGGTTCTATCCCTACCCAGGCACTCTACTCTTGACGCTTACGAAGATCGTCGTCCATCCTATTATCGCTTTTATGGACATGATGCTTGCTCCAACAGCCATTTCCCCTTTATTGGGTGTCTCTATTGCTGGACGAATATCTTTTCAAACTAACTTTCTAATCTCGATTCTCTTTGGACCGCTAACCCTCTACTATGCCTACAGACTTGGCGAGCCGAGAAACAAACAATTGTACAAAGGCCTCAACTTAGATCTACCGGAAAGCGCTCCTAAAAGTCATGCTTAGAGGTTGAATCATTAACTGTTATCAGTTAAGATTTTAGCTATATTTAGATCAGCCGAAGAAAAGTGCTGATCTAAATATCAGGTGCGATTGTTGGATTCAGCCTGATAAAGACCGATAAGGAAAGGAAGCTCAATGGCAATTCAGAAAAAATTAAACGTGTACAGCTCTCGAATTACACAAGTCCGGGCGCAAGGTGCCAGCCAAGCCATGCTCTATGCCACCGGACTGACCCGTGAGGATATGGACAAACCACAGGTTGGTATTGTCAGCAACTGGTACGAAGGTAACTCATGCAATATGCACCTTAACATTCTAGCGGAGAAGGTTAAGGAAGGTGTTGAAAAAGCCGATCTGATCGGAATGCGTTTCAACACTATTGGGGTCAGCGATGGGATTTCGATGGGAACCGAAGGGATGAGTTATTCGCTTCAATCTCGAGATCTAATCGCCGACTCTATCGAGACGGTTATGAGCAGTCAATGGTATGATGCCAGTATCTCAATCCCAGGTTGTGACAAAAACATGCCTGGTTGTATGATGGCGATTGGACGATTGAACCGGCCGGGATTGATGGTTTATGGCGGAACAATCAAACCTGGTTGTGCTGACGATAATATTCCGCTTGATATTGTCTCTGCCTTCCAGAGCTACGGTCAATATCTCGCTGGCACGATCGATGACGAGCGACGGCAATCTATTGTTGAGAAATCCTGCCCTGGGGCAGGTGCTTGTGGTGGAATGTACACTGCTAATACCATGGCCTCTGCAATCGAAGCCATGGGGATGACTCTTCCTTATAGCTCCTCCATTCCCGCCGAAGATCCACAGAAACTGGAGGAGTGCTTACAAGCAGGTGCAGCCATTCACCATCTGTTAGAGCAGGACATTAAGCCCACCGATATTATGACACGACAGGCCTTTGAAAATGCGATGGTGCTGATTATGGCACTCGGGGGATCCACCAACTCAGTTTTGCATCTAGTTGCCATGGCTAAATCAGTTGAGGTCGAACTCAGCATCGATGACTTCCAACCCGTCAGCGACCGAATTCCATTTATCGCCGATCTTAAACCGAGTGGTCAGTATGTGATGGAAGACCTGCATCAGGTGGGAGGTACGCCTGCTGTGCTGAAATATCTGTTGCAACACGACTTGATCGATGGTAGTTGCTTGACTGTGACTGGAAAAACGCTAGCTGAAAATTTAGCCGATTTGCCGAATCTACAAGTAGATCAACAGGTCATTCAGCCGTTGGACCAACCGATTAAGGAGAGCGGTCATATCCAGATTCTGCGTGGGAATCTGGCACCAGAAGGGGCTGTGGCGAAAATCACAGGTAAGGAGGGATTGATTTTTAAGGGCTCAGCCAAAGTTTATGACGCTGAAGAAGATATGTTGGCGGCACTCGAACGCGACGAGATTACCAAAGGCTCTGTGGTCGTTATCCGTTATGAAGGGCCTAAAGGTGGTCCCGGTATGCCGGAGATGTTAACCCCGACCTCGGCCATTATGGGAGCCGGGTTAGGACAGGATGTGGCCTTAATGACCGATGGTCGTTTTTCCGGTGGGTCACACGGATTTATCATCGGACACATCACCCCAGAAGCTCAAAATGGTGGAACCATCGCCTTGGTTGAAGATGGCGACCAGATTACGATCGACGCCGAAACTCGTCAAATTTCCCTGCATATTAGCGATGATGAAATGGAGCATCGTCGTCAGAATTGGGTCGCTCCCCCCTACAAAGCCAAGCGAGGCACTCTCTACAAATATATCAAGAGTGTCAAGTCAGCTTCGGAAGGGTGTGTGACAGACGAATAGGCTTAAGCTGATAACACCGAGGAGTGGATGTACCCATATATACATCTGCTCTTTTGTTGTTTTCTAGCAGTTAATTAATTTTATAGCGCTGGTACTTGCGAACTCGTGTTAGTGAGGAAGAAACTCACCGACACGACCTTGACTGACCAAGCAATATCAACTGCTAGTGCTAAATGACCACGGTCATAACCTAATCCTAAGTGTAATCTGACATAGACGGAGTCTTTGCTGGCCGCACTTTATATTTTTCATCACACTAATCTGGGCAATGGCCACAAAGACAAGCTTATCACCTCCCTGCTCCTTCGGAGGGAACGCGCTTTACTCGTCTGTTGCCTTGTTTCGACCGGCATCGAGGCCACCGATTCCTGGAGCAATTGCCTTGAGGCAGTTTGTTCAACGATTATAGGTAGCTCGACACCTTCCACGGCCAATTTCATCAAAAGCGTTAGCCACTGAACTAACTCTCCTTTAAGTATTCTATAGCCATTCACTTTTCCTGTTCTATACATAATCATCCGGATTACTTTCATAGTAGCTCGTGTCTGGCAGCAGCTACAATATTGTCCAAAGCTTGCTCAAGATTTTTCGAGATAGGCTCTGTTTCATGCGTTGCCATGATTTCCTCCTTGCGTTGACGGCATCGCTCCTCCATGCTTGTGGCTCCACCTTCTAGCCATGCGTCGTAATATTCCCTGTCCAGCAACCTGGGAAACCAGAGTTCCTTTCGGAAGTAATTGACTGTGTGGTCTCGACCAATGAACTCTCCTCCTGGTCCCACGTCTTCCAATTCTGAAAATCCCAAAGCCTCATCGCTGAAATCTATCTCTCGCATAACGCTTTCAACGAATCGGATCCCTTCTTCCTGCAGGACAAGCATGTTCAGAGACGTTTCCTGATCAACTCCACTGATACCCATATGACCAAAAATGTCAGCTCCCGCAGCAGCTCCCAGCGCCAAAGTGATCCCCAACTCCATGCCTGCTTGTGCGTCAGGTCGCTTGGAGTCTGTCAACCCAACATTGATATAGACAGGTAAACCATAATATTTGCCCATCTCCGTCATGGCCACGCCAAAGATCGCCTGCTCAGGCCCTGAAAAAATTAGTTGAGTTGTGCGCATATCAAACGCATGGCATATTCCACCGTAACACACCGGCATACCCGGACGGATGAGTTGAGTGATACAGATTCCCGCAAGTATTTCCGCGTTTTCCTGTGCCATAGTCCCGGCAACTGTAGCCGGCGCAGACATGCCCATCTGAGCCATAGGGCCGATCGGCACAGGAAGGTTGAGGCGAGATGTCTCGAAGAGCAGATCAACGCCATTGAATGCAAAACGCAGCGGACTGATAGGTTCCAGAAATGGATAGCATAGGGGATACTTCGCCGATGCTCGATCGTGATACCAGAAATGGATAGGCTTGGTAGTATTCTTAATCATAGTTACCATCACCTGAACACATCGCATAGCAACAGGAAGCTCGTGCGGATCGGACATGGCCCCCTCAATATTTATGGCGTCTAGAGCATCCCCGAATCGGGTCGCAGTCGCCACATCCTCAAGGGTTGCATAACGACGTTCTTGTCCTTGTTCATCAACCCACAGCGCTTCTCCTGCAATGCTATTATAATTTCTTTCTCCTTGACCAAATTGAGCCACGTTTTTCGTGTCGCGGCCATATATACTAAACGTCTTGCCGGCTTGCTCCAGAGAATGCTCCACAAGATCCGGCTGAATGAATACACGTTGTTCATCGTGATCTACACTTGCTCCCGCATCGGCAAACCTGCCGAGAACTTCCACATGCGGTACATGAACCCCTATCCGATCAAGGATTTCCAGCGAAGTCTCATGTATCTGTCTGATCTGATCTTCCGTAAGCACCCTAACGAACATCAGTCATACCTCCCTATCTCCAGCCAATATGGTCTGTTTTCTAAGTGTTTTAGTGCATTGGTGGACAGGGCAGGAAGGTTGATACCCCAGTACGTCTCTGTTCACCTACTAAATTATTTTCCGTTGCCAAAGACAGCTCTATTGGAACTGCGGCAGCAACTCAGACTGAGCTAAGAGCAATTCATCCAGTATTTTCTCAGCTGTTGCTGGATCTGGCACGGTAGGATCAATAACTAAGGCTTCCAGTGCAGTCTTTCGATTACCGGTGACTGCCGCCTCAACAACCAAATCCATTATATGCAACTGGAGATCCATCATTGCAGCGATAGCAGAAGGCAGCTCTCCCATTCCCAATCCATAGATCTTACCTGCTCCCACAATAGCCGGTATCTCAACGATGGCATCCTGTTTCAGGTTGGTGATATAGCCATCATTGGGCACATTTAGCGACAGCACATACCTGTTTCCGTTGTCCAGGAGAGAAAGGATAATGTCTAGAGTCTGCCATCTTAGTCCACCCTCAATCATCATATCCCTCAAGCTATCCGTGTCAATAGGGCCATCACCATTAGCAATGACTTCCAGTTTGACATCATGTTCGGACTTCTGGCCTTTGCTCGTTTTTCCGGAGTCGATGATCCAGTCAGTATAGTTTGGCGCCATAAAATCCGGTCCCCAGCTTAGATACTCAGCTGCGTGATTACCAGACGGGCCTGGATAATAGCGATCCAGACATTCTCTTGAGAGAGATTCCCAACTGACATCGACCTCTTTAATCTTCTCCCGAACCTGGGGATACAGGTCTTCTCCTGTTCCCGTCCGGTGTATGTGCATAACCCAATGACAGTGGTTAATTCCGGCCACTTTTATATCTATGTCGTTCTGACCTAGACCGAGTACTTTTTGCGCTAGATTGCTTTGTGTGATATATGCTCCCAGGCAGACGCCTACGCTTTTGATCTTCGTATATCTATTTAGTGCCAGGCATAAACGGCTTTCTGGATTGCTCATGTTGATCAGCCATGCATTCGGACAGAGTCGCTCCATATCTCTGGCAATCTCAAGAGTTGGCGGAACCTGTCTGAATGTATGGAATGCGCCGCCGGGAACGCCGTTTTCTCCATAGAGATTCTTAGTGCCGTGTTTGATTGGAACCTCAATATCAAGCCGCCACATTTCATAGCGCCTTTGCTCTATAGCCACCACTACGATGTCAGCGTCCGGCAGTACCTCGCATCTATCGGTAGTTGATGTGAATTTAAAGTCCGCTTCCCATGTATCATTCAGACGATACACCAACCTTGTCATGAGGTCAAGTTTGTCCTCAGCTATGTCTACCAGTGCCAGATGACTACCCCGTCCGGACATTGCATAAGATCCCGGACCGTCATCAAGCCAAAGGAATGGCTTCCAACACCGATAAGGACAATTTGGGCAGGTTTCATTTCAATATCCCCCTTTTAACTATATAAACTTAAAAGCTTGACTCCAGATGAATCCCAGTACCTACTCTCTAGTACACTGACATCTCAATTCTTAATGCTATCAGTAGAGTAGTAGATTCAAGGTTTTGACCCAATTTCTGAACGTATTTCCGTAGGGTATACCGTTGGCTTGTTCCTAAACCGGCGGGCAACCTTGTTCTACAAATTATCCGTTCTTCCGACACGAAATGTACCTCTGCTGATTTTCCGCTACAAGAAATTACCCTCAACTAGACAAAAGCTACTGACTCTACCTGGCTGGGGTCAATAGCATCTACCTGCCCCTTTCCAGTTACCGGTTGATTTTTCCCATCTAAGGCCACCTGAACATACTGATCAAACCACGCCTCCAGATCTCTACGCATACGTTTCAGTATTTGGCTATGCGCTGCAACATCTACCAGGTTATATTGCTCTCCTGGGTCCTCTGCTAGGCAGTAGAGTTCATGTGGCCCTTCAGGATATCGATGGACATATTTCCAATCATGCTCACGTAACATACGGGTGGGCCCGTATTCATCGCAAACAGCCACCGATTGATGACCACTGTTTCCTTGACCTCGTAAAACCGTAGCAAAACTACTTCCGGGCAGGCTCAGACCAGCCGGTAACTCCATCTCCAAATAGTCTAAAATAGTGGGCATGAAGTCATAGTGGCTAAGTAGACCTTCGTTGACCACCGATGGTGGTATTCGCCCAGGGCAGCAAGCAATGAAGGGAACTTTGACCGATTCCTCATACATGTTTAAGGGAGAAGTACCGTTTCCTTTGCCGGTGATACCGTGATGCCCCATGTTATAGCCGTTGTCGCTGGTGAAAATAACCAGCGTATCTTCGCTAATACCTAAGCTCTCTAGTTTGTCCAGAATGCAGCCGATAGCTGTATCCATAGCTGTTATAGTAGTGAAATATCCTTGAATCGTCTGACGTCGATTTTCTGGGCTTGGATTCCATCCCCCCCAAGGATGTGGCGGTAATATCGGTAGCGAGTCGAAGGCTACATCATTATAAAGATTCCATATCTCCGGTGGCTGTTCTTCTTGACGCCATGGGGCGTGTGGAGCTGTATAGTGCACGCTAAGGCAGAACGGATTTTCATCTTGACCGTACCGATCCAAAAAATCAATAGCACGATCGGTGAATAAGTCGGTTACATATTGCCTCTGAGGTCTCATCTGCGAGCTATTGTCGAAGATGAAGTAGTTGGTATAACTGTCACCGCCTAGCGAATGAGCCGACCAAAAAGTGTGGCTTTTCTGAGGTGTGGCACTGGCACCAAGATGCCATTTGCCAGAGAGACCACAGGTATAGCCATTTTGAGCCAGAATATCGGTAAAAGCAGTCATTCCACGTAGATACTCAATTGGTCGATCGGCCCCACACCAGGTGATATTATCTTCTACACCGATGTTGCCAGACTTAATCCAGTCATGTATACCGTGCTGAGACGGAATACGACCAGTTAAGAAAGAGGCACGTGCTGGAGAGCAGACGGGGGAAGCACAAAAGAAGTTGTCGAATCGTATGCCTTGAGCCGCTAGATGGTCTAGCCTAGGAGTGAGAAGCTCTGGAGTGCCAGCACAATTCATAGCCCAAGGCCCCTGGTCATCGGACATGATGATTAAAATATTAGGACTGTTATCTCTATTGTTCATACTGAGTTTCCTTGGTAGATGCTCGGAGAAGACCTCCCTGAATCAGATACCATTCAACTTTCTCCAAGCCAAGCACATGAGGTAGAAAACCACCGATCTTGTAATTATTAGTCTGAAGTGGATTTGAGGTAAATTGTGTAACCCTACCCATCTGATCCAGATTGTAGTAAGGCCCACCAAAACCCCATCCTCGATAGTAGACGTCAAGATCACCGCCAGTAGCATCATAGTCAATTGATGGTAGAGGTCGCACAATATCTTCTGACTGTAATTTCACCGTTAGGAGTGTACGGCGAGCTCTAGTGAAATGACGCCAAAGGATTTTTGGTTGGGTTATCCTACCGCGCGATAAGGATTTGTCCAGCTTCACCGTTTGTTACCGCGATACTGGGGCCGTTCCCTAGGCGAGATAGCTGATCACCTCTAGCGTCAATGACAGCGAAGAATAAGCTCCACCAAGAGAGTAAGATAAAACCCAACGTATCATTTTCTATTATATAGAACCTTTATTGTATGGTAGAAAACCGTTTGTCGTCCTACCGTGTATGCGCTAGCGAACTGAGCTTATCTATTTCTTTAAGGGGATCGCATTTTCAGCCAAATACTGGTCCATAGATGAGGTCGTAAGTTTTGATGACTGTTCTCCTGGCCCAATATAGTGAAAAACCTCGGCATAATCCAGCCCATACTGCTGACCAATACGCTGATCTGCAGTACGGAATACAAGGTCGACGTACTCTTTGATGATAGTACTATCGTCGGCACTGAACCAAGGTAAGGTCAAGTTTCGCTTTGCCAGATTATCACGCAACTGCAGAGCCATATTGCGAATCTGGGTTTTGTTGGCCTGAAGAGCCTCGATTTTACGTTCCATAACACCACTAATATCAACTACTTTGTTGATCATTTGTGACCGTCGGGCCCAGTAATATTTTTCCGTAACGCCGTGTGGAGTTAGGCCTGCTTCAAAATGTTCCGGTAAATCCAGCCGACCACTAGCCATCCAACAAGCAGCTTCGACCGCCTGTGCAGCAGCGTAATGATCCGGGTTTTCCTCGTAATGCCCCCACGGATCGAAACCTAACACTGTATCGACCTGGAGCAAACGAAAAAGAAAAATGAGCCGATTTCGGATTTCTGTGGGCGGCACTTCATCTAGGTAGTGGTTGCGGTAATTCAGATCAAATACCTTTTTGACACCCATGATACTAGCCACTGCCTGCGTATCTCGCTCATTGGCCAACACTGTCTCACCCATGCTTAGGTCGTAGGAGTCCATCTCATCGTTGGTCACCCGGATAAAGTAACCCGTGTATCCTTCACTGATCAATTTGATCACCGTTCCGGCCGCGAAAATAGAAAAATCATCCGAATGGGGGCCAATAACAGCCAACACCTTGCCAGTATGAGGTTTTCCTGCAACTGGTTCTTCAATATCTATCTTATTAGCAATCATCAAATTATTTTAGATGGTACTTAGAATCCCATCCGCTCCCTCTATATAATCCGTCGTTTTCCCTTTCTCTAGTAAGTAGGCCTACTTCCCAGAACCGGCCAAGCATAGTGAGTATGCCGGTTCGTTAGGATGGGGGATATCAAGGATCGAGATATATGTCTTTGCTTGAAAAATGGATTAATTGCAACTTCCCTGAGGGAATGGAACATATTTCTGACTTAATAATCTGTACTAAGTTTCGCCTATGTGGAAATTTCCAGCGGGTGTCGCCGTTCCACCAAAGGGATGTTGATTCTACAGCCTTCAGACAAGTGTGACAAATAGACGCCCTGCACCATTTCATTGATATAACGTGCCATCTGGATAGTAGACAATGGTTCTCTGTCGTTTTCGATCGCCTCTATCAGGTCCTTAACCAGAATCTGGTTGCCCAGATGAAGGAAGATTTTCCACAAGGTCTGATGATCATACCTATCGTGCCACCCTTCAATCCATATTTTTTCCCAAGACAAATGTTTCTGATCTGGTAAAACGCGTGGTGCAGGATAGATATAGCAATCACCGGGCTCGCGAAGTTCTATTTTCACCTGCTCGCATTCGATTGACATACCGAAAAGATTATTGAAATTTGACTGACCTGAAATTGCCAGATTAGCGGTAGATTCAAAGAATCCCCGAACACCATGGTCAAAGCCAAAGGCGGCTGAAATTGAATTGCCGATAATAGGGCCAACTGATTGCGTACTCTGGGGAGTATCTGACTGGGTGATAGGCTGATCGTCTTGCAATACATGGCCATTTACCCAGCGAGGTATATTACCGAAGGCCATCATTAGATCGAAGAGATGTGTACCGTGCAACAGTAATTCTTCCCCACCACCTCGACTATCGTCTTTAGGACGTGTCCAGATCCGCAGTAGTTTGCCAAACTTCCCGGATTTAACATCAGTGATGGCTTGCTGAATGGCTGGCATGGCACGCCATTGGTGGGCGATTGCCATCTTGATATTTCCTCTGTTACAGGCGTTCACAATAGTATCAATTTCCTCTAGACGACCGGCTACCGGTTTCTCACAATAGATATGGCTGCCAACCGCTGCGGCTGCTTCTATCATCGGTACTCGTTCTGATACCCAACCGGGTGCGATGCTGACTAAATCCGGTTTTTCTCGTTCCAGCATCCGGTTATAGTCGTCATAAAGATGCGATACACCCAATCGCTCACCTGTGTGACGCAGGCCTACCGGATCAGCATCAGCCACAGCCACTAATGCGACATTATTCAGATCTTGAAATACGCGATCCAGACCATGGCCATAACCACCCTGACCAGTTGATCCGATAACAGCCGCTTTATAGGTTTTAGCCATAATTGTGTGTCCTTTTACTACTCACTACCTCTTACTACTTGAATCTGTAACTTAACAACCTGGCAAATAGTGTAACACCATACAATAAAAGGGAAGGGTAAAGTCGTAAAAGAGCCACTAAACATGACACCTTTCAAGTGGTTTAAGAATGAGTTTTTTCTGTCATTAGAATACTAGCATTTCTATGATTGTATCTCCAAATATATTCAGCCAAATACAAAGCCAATTTTTCCTTTCTGAGACCGCCTTTAGTCGCCAGTCTTCTTGGAAGGTAAGCCCGGAATCCTTCAAGACCATTGATATGGTTTTCTTGGCCATGGCTGTACTTACCTGGGTTATGTTTTACCCAGCCATGAACATAGCCATTAGCCGCAACTCCGGTCTAGCTTTTCCAGCAATCAGAACAAATAGCACTTCCCAACCCGACCCGTCGGCAGATCCGAGGTAATCAAATCCTTGCTTCGACATCAGAAACCACTTGCGCCCAAACCTCTCCACCTCGGCCTAAGATGCCAAAAACAGGACTTTTGGAAAGCCCTCTTCCACGTTTACTACCACTGGCTTTGGTGCGGTGTCTTTTGTTTTTCCATTGTCCCCCAATAGTAGATTTCATCCACTTCTACAGTGCCTGAAAAGATATCCGGTATCTCCTTCTGAAAGCTGACATCGGTTAAAGCAGGTAAAATTCGTTGTCCGTGGATCCCTGTTTCCTGGGCGATGGCAATGACGGGTAAACGTCTGAAAAACCAGGGCCAAAGATTGGACCATTATTGGCGGGTAAAATTCAGGGCTAATTTACCAGGTTTCCATTCGTAACGACAACAGCGGCAACGTTTCTTTTCTCTTCGGACAGAGTCAAGCTTTTGACAACCGCAACCAAAACACTTTAATTGGTTTTCAGATGTGTAATTTACCAACATTGGTGGCTAAACTGCGACTTTACCCAAAATTTTAATACCTCCCGGTTGGATTCAGAACTGATCAACTAGAATCCAAGAAACATTTATTAATCCAACAAACATTCATTTAGATTGATTGGTTTCACTACCACCACTCAAATGGTTGCCAGTAGAAAAAATAGTAAACGCCATTCTCCACCCACACTTGCCATCACTGGAAACTACTAAAAAATAGGTTTTACCTGTCTGCTTTTCGATCGGCTCTACAAACTGCGACCTGTTTCCATCAAGACTATCTGCCACCACGTATTAAAGCGGAATCGTGCCCTTTTTTCTAGAGAGACAATCCTTGAATTCGGCCTAAAAACCTTTCAGCATTTAAAAAATCTTCTATCTGCTTTCGATCCAGATCAAATGGAAGAATGGAATAGATATCGCTACTGGTTCTGATCTCCAGTAGAATTGTCTGCCCTCCTGGTTGTATTTTGAGGTTTTGGGCTGGTTGACGGAATTATCTATCCGCAAGTGTCGTTGTGGGAATGGTTGGTTTCGTAACCAGTAGCAGTTAAGGTCGCTTGATTCAGGTGGGATATTAACGATTAAGCTTGCGAAAACTATTGTGTCGGACTCTCTTGAACTAGGCTATTCAACCGACACTTAAGTTGAGCTTGGTGTAGATCCGGTGGGTGAAGTTGGGCTGGATCAATGGCTTCAAACCACTTACCGTCAACATTAGTTTCTGATGGTTGGCTGGTCTGAACACCGATCAGGTTCAGCATTTGAGGCCCAAAACGCTTCGGCGGCCACCTTTGGGCCTTTTTCGCCCGGATATTCCAAAACGTCCCTCTGGCGGCACAATGCTTACCCAAGGCACGCCCACCACCAGATTTCCAAATTCTGGTTCCTACCCCCAGATCAATACGGCTAAACAGGTTCTCATAGGGGGCTTTTTTATGGTGATCTAGAGACAGATCTACTCCTCGACCATTCGAACAGACATTGCCCGCTGAACGGTAGGAGAGGGTAATATCGTGGATGAACTGGGTTTGAAAATCGAAATCGGTGAACAGATTGTCGCTACCCAACTGCACACCGTGATGTCCCGTTGTACCGCCTCGATCAACACCTCGTTCTGATCGAAGAGTAATCCCTTTTAAGGTGCAAAACCGACCGGTGGCATAGACTCCGCTATCCGCATTAATAATTCCTACCTGCCTGACCCAGCAGTTGGAGACGTTGTTCAGCGCAATAGCATTGTAGCCCTGTTCGGTAAAATGCCCGCTATACTTTTGGACCGGAAACTCGATGGTCAAGTGTTCAATCCCGACTTCTGTTACCGTTGGTCGGCTATGACGGATTTCAGGCTGCCAGTCAGATCGAACATCGAATCGAAGAGGACGATCAATAGTTAGCTGATCGCCGGTAATTGAAACGACCTGACACACCATGCTGATCCGAATTGGCTTCTTTATTTTGCTCGTATCCCCAGTATCACCAGCATAGAG
Organism: Candidatus Poribacteria bacterium; assembly: GCA_030748495.1. Classification (GTDB taxonomy): domain Bacteria; phylum Poribacteria; class WGA-4E; order WGA-4E; family UBA9662. The sequence continues at coordinate 12,392 of JASMLX010000033.1, forward strand.
GTATTGCAAGAGCGTTTTCTGTGGGTCATCAACCAGGCGTATTTCAACCTGCTGGCCAGAGTGAAAATAGCTCGGTTGTGAGACGGTCAGTTTCTGTTGGCCCCGGCGGGCATTCGAAGTGATTTGACTCGACGCCTTGCCCTGTTGCCGACCTTTAACCCAGATCATCCCACCTGACCAGGAGTAGTTGGAGGTAGGTCTACCGGATGTGGTTTGACCCATATTTGGCTTCAACGTGTTGAGTGGAACAGGAAAAAAGAGAACTGTTTCTACTGGACCGGCACCTCTGAGAACAATTCCACTTTTCTTGATTTCCAGGATTTGGCTGATCTTGTAACGCCCAGCAGGGATAAAGATCGCTCCCCGATCGGTTGCCGCGATAGCATCTAGAAAGGCTTGCGAATCGTCGTGTTGACCATCACCTTTAGCCCCGTAAGATTTGATGTTGGTTACTTGCGGAATTGTTGGAATCGGTTCTTTGCCACTGTGATAACCGGCAAATGAGAAATCGGGTAACCGGCTGGTCGGAGACCATTTTTCACCGGCTTCACCCCAGAGTTCAGAATAGTTTTGAGCCTGAAGTAGGGGCAAAACTAAAAACAGGATTGCTGCCCAAATCCGGATCGATAATAGTATGTTCATCTGTCAACCTGCTGGTCGTCTCTAAATTCTCTTGTGCCTGGATATGCAACGGAAGATCAGGCTTTGACGCACTGGCTGAAAAGGTCGGGTAGGCCGGATCTGAGCCGTGTGGAAAAGTTTAGTTGTACTTAGCAGATTGGTATCGATCTTCACCAACCACAATTGGCATTTGCCACTGACCACCGAGAGTCGATATGCAACGGTATGTTTAGAAACTGGTCTTTGGCCGAGATGCCCCTATTGAGAAGAGATACTTTACGCGATATGAGTGTGGGATGTGTATCCGTTTTTCATTCGGTTTATCGAACTTCTGACGGCCAAAGAATAGCAGTTACCATCGAAGCAAGCCCCCTTACAATGTCCGATAAATGCTGACTGTATTTGAGGAGCAATATCCCGCTTTGAATCGAGAACTCGCCTATCGGGCATCTATAAGAACCTGACTCAACAAGATCCAACTCACAGGATAAAGCTTGCTTGTTAGATCGACCTGAGTATTTGGAGATTATCGACCCTCCTTAATTTCTCCCCAGGTGACCGATAATTTATCAATCGACTTAGCAACAGCAAGAAAATCCCCTTCCATGATTTCTTTGATCTCTTTCTCTGTGATGGAACGGGAAAACAAGAAAAATTCGTCTAGTAATCCCATGTACCACCGTCCATTTTTGTGGTGTCCGATGCCAGCTGTCACCTTCCAGTTGGTTGCCAGTTTCGCTTTAGCTGCCTTGGCGTCGTGGGTTCTCTTGCCATCGACATAGATGGCTACTTCTCTGCTTTTTCCATCATAAGTGCCTACAAAGTGATGCCATTTTTTGCCTTTGATGACTGGACCAGGATTGATGTTAAATACTTCAGCTGAATCGTCGTTTCGGTGGAAGAAGCGAAAACCGGCAGGACGAATTTCGACGTGGAACAGGCCGCTTCCATGCTTATCACCAATGGCATCAAACAGGCTTTGTGGTTCTCCTGAGTCTTCGTGGTTGACCCAAGTCGCTAGCGTAAAACCATCTGTTGGTAGATTCTTAAACTCAGGACCATTGATTTTGATCCAAACCCCTTGTTTAAGGTGAATGGCTTTTCCCATCTTTCCGTCGCTGAACTTGGCACCTCCAACAACTTCGCCATCATTTTTATATTTTGAACCGTCTTTGATAACGTTATTTTTCACATCATCAAAGCTGTAGTAGATAGAGAGCCCCGGATCGTTGAGATCAGCGTAACTGATGATGTAAAACGACAGGGTCAAAGTAATTAAAACTAATTTTTTCAAAGTGATCTTCCTATTCTGAGAGTTAGTATTCGAAGTTACATTAGCAAAAATGCATTGTGTTGTACCATATAGAAATCGACATATCAACTTTCCAGGTCGTAAGTAACTGATATTACTGATTCTTTTCCAGATCTATCAAAAATTTCTTTATTTCCAAACCACCCGCATAGCCCGCGAGTTGCCCTGATTTACGAATGACTCTGTGACACGGAATAATGATGCTAATTGGGTTCAGACGGTTTGCAGAACCAACTGCTCTTACAGCCTTAGCCTTATGAATAATTTTAGCTTGTTCGGAGTAGGTTATTACTTTTCCATATGGAATTTGCAATAGTGCATTCCAGGCTGCTTTCTGAAAAGGTGTTCCGTTAAAAAAAAGTGGCAGGTCAAACCTTTCACGTCTGCGGTTAAAATATTCACCTAACTGTTTTTTAGTCGTGGCAATAATCTCGTTTTCCTGGTCAATAGCTGCCGGAAATACTTTGTTGTATCCGTCTATTTTATGGCCGTAGACAACAGCTCTTAGCTTTTCATCGTCGGCAGCGGCAGATAAATTGCCCACAGGCGAATCAAACTGTTGATAATAGATCAGCATAAACGTAGCCAACTAAAACATGGCGTCAAATGACTTCAGGATTTCTGCTTGTAGGCTAGCCCGATACTGTAGTCCAGTAGCGTCAGAATGTTGCAGTCCATTCATTAGGCTGGTACCCAACTCTCGCCAGGTCGCCCATTTGGCGCCGGCAATTTCCTGTGTATCCATCGGAAGTATATTTAGACTCGTTGTAGATGCGGTGAAAACGTGTGTTTGCCAGTCAATTTGGTAGATGCCCTCAACCTGCTGACTTTGATAGCTAAACTGAACGTAGGCTCGTAACACGTAGCGGTGTAACCTGATCTCTAGCCCAGTTTCCTCTTTAGCTTCCCGTTTTACGCCCTGTTCAAATACTTCTCCAGGGCTGATCCCACCGCTGGGTGGTCGATAGACGTTCGGCAAATAGTAAGGCTTTCGAATCACTGCCAGCTTAGCATCAGGAGTAATTTGTCGCTCTTGATTAGGTTTTTGCTGGAAGATGAGTAGGGTTACATCGTGTTGCCGTCCAGACAACATACTGGCGCACACCAGGTTAAATTCCTTTTCCCGCATCTCCCATTCGGTGGTGAAAACTCGTGGTACACCGTATTGGTACTCGAGCCAAGGAACCTGTTGATTAACGAACATAGGTCAAGTAGTTCATCAATCTTTATATTTGCCCTACGAAACGGTTCGGATTGAGGCGATAATTGGGATCTAGTTCCGACTTAATCTGTCTCATCAACCCAAGCGTCGAGCCAACTTCCCCCCAGACGTCGATTTGTTCCTTGACTTCGACAGGAGCTAATTCGATGACTAAATTACCACGATTAGCAACGACCTGCGCTCGCAAGTTTTGGATGGTGTCGACCAGGCCTGTAGGGTGATCATTGGGATGTGAAAAAGCCAGATGAATCACACCCTTCCCAATCAGCGCCATGATCTGGGGTGGAACATCCACTGATTCGAGAACTGTATCAATGAAATTGGGTAGATCCGAAGGTCTGAGGTTGACACGGCAGACTAAACGGTTGGAGGATCGGTTTGGGTTGACGGGGAAATCTCTCACGGCTAAGCGTAAATTTTTGCCCTGCTCATCTGAGCAGGTGCTGAGACTGGCGGTTTTATGTTTCGTCATTTGAGAGATTTGGTCGATCTGCCAACTCACCGTTTCAGCTGAGCCATCAATTCCAACTAACAGGCACGGTTGGACGATTTCAGTCGTCGGTAGTCCATTCAGGCTCAGGTTCAGAAATGCCGGTAGAAGTTGAGTCGCGTGAATCTCTCGACCAAAGGCGACGGCATCCTTGGCTGAGTCGAAGGTCAGGAGTATAGTTCGTTCGGTTTCTGGTTTAGGATAGAGCTTGAAACAAACTTGACTGATTACTCCCAAGGTGCCGAATGAGCCGACAAATAGTTTATTGAGATCGTAGCCAGCTACATTCTTAACCACTTTACCACCAGATTTAATAGCCGTTCCGTCAGCCAGAAAAACACGCAACCCCAAAACCAAATCCCGTGTTGCACCGTACTGATGCCGAAGGCTACCAGATGAGTTTGTAGCCACAATCCCACCTACAGTCGCGTTTCTAGAATAGGGCGGATCCAGTGGTACAAACTGCTCCTGTTCTGCAACCAGATTTTGTAGATCTGAAAATATCATACCGGCCTCGACTGTTACCGTCAGATCGTCTGGTACATACTCGATGACTCTGTTCAATCTGGCAACTGAGAGGAGTAGATCTACTTTTTCCGGTCGATTCCCCATACCGAGTTTACTGCCATTGCCTGCTAGTACCAACTGCCGAGGAGTTTCTGCCAACAGAATTTGTTGCAGATCTGATTCCGAGTTGGGGCGTTCGATCCGGTTTGGCACTATGCCGTCAATTTGATATTGGGTTTCAGGTATCATCAGTAGGGTTGGTTTCAAATAAAGCGAGAAACAGAGAGATATTATCTATCTCACGTTTCTCACCTTAGGAGGCAATGCGTTCCTTTTGTTCGATGGCTGACGAACAGTTGGTATGTTTTTCTTGATGCCATCTGGTTTCGTCACCAAATTGATCAATAGGAAAAATCTTACCCGGATTGCATAGGCTATGCGGATTAAAGGTCTCACGAATCTTGACCATCAATTCCATGTCAGCCCTGGAATAAACTAGTGGCATGAATTGTTGCTTTTCTACACCGATCCCGTGTTCGCCGGAGATGGTTCCACCAGCCTCAACACAAGCTTTTAGGATCTCCGCGTTAGCTAGATGAACACGCTCCAGTTGATCCGGATCCCGTTGATCGAAAAGGACGATCGGATGCAGATTGCCATCACCAGCATGAAAAACGTTAGCGATGTCCAGATTGTGCTTTTTGGAAACTTCACCAACAAGAGTCATCATCTTTGGTAGCTGTGAGCGAGGGACCGTCCCATCTTGAGTGATATAGGTCGGGGCGAGCCGTCCCAGCGCACCGAAGGCCCGCTTCCGAGCCGTCCAGAGTTGCTTTCGATCCACTTCGTCCTTTGCGGTTTGTACGCCTCGAGCCTGATTACGATTGAGGATATCGACGATGCGTTCAGCTTGCCCCTGCATACCAACCTCGATACCGTCCAGTTCCACGATCAAGACTGCGCCTGCATCCAGCGGAAGTCCCCACTGAAAAGCCTCTTCTACTGCCTTAATGACAAGGTGATCCATAACTTCGAGGGCTGCAGGAACAATCCCTTCGGAAATAATCTGAGAAACAGCACTGGTAGCATCAACGACCGTGTTAAAAATCCCTAGCATCGTGTAGTAAGATTGCGGGTTGCGTGTTAGCCGAACCACGGCTTTGGTGGCAATACCGAACGTCCCTTCTGAACCTATCATCAATCCTCGAAGATCATAGCCAATGCATTCCTCAGTTGGGCTACCAAACTCGACAATCTCACCATTTGGTAAAACCACCTCCAACCAAAGAATGTGGTTGGAGGTAACACCGTATTTCAAGGTATGAGGGCCGCCAGAGTTTTCAGCGATATTGCCACCGATACTGCAGGCTTGCTGGCTGGATGGATCGGGAGCATAATGGTAACCATGATTGAGAGTAGCCTGTGACAACAGGAGATTTACCACTCCGGTTTCAATCGTTGCCTGTTGATTTTCGAAATCGACCTCTAGAATCCGGTTCATCCGATTCATGGCGATTACCACACCGCCATTTGTAGGTAAAGCGCCACCACTCAAACCGGTGCCCGATCCACGAGCTACAAACGGGACTTGATACTCGTTCGCAATTTTGACAATTCTTGATACGTCTTCTGTTGTGTCAGGAAAAACAACTACATCAGGAAGTGCCTTGAACAGTGTAGCACCATCGCACTCATAGACAGACAGAGAAATCGGATCGGAAATTACATTGGTCGGTCCAATGGCAGTCGATAGGTTATTGATCAAGTTAGTATACTTCGACATTTCGTTAACTCCAATTAGGTAATTGTAATCTTTGAAGCGAGTCCATTTTGATCCGAAATAAAAAGTGTGTAGATAAGGCGTCCGACCTTCGGTCGGCATTTCAGAACCTTGGCCGGGGAAAGCCAATATGAAATCGCTGACTAAAGTCAGCGATTATTGAATCGTCAGTTCCTCTTCCTGTTCTAACTGTTCTACCTGAACAATAAGTCGATCAGCCATCCGTTTGAAAGAGATTGATTGTGAGGAATCGGGAAAAGCCAATACAATCGGTGTTCCGAGATCACCACACTCGCAAATTTTCGGATCAATAGGAATCTGACCCAACAACGGTACATTCAACTGTTGGCAGATTTTCTCGCCACCGCCAGAGCCAAAAATGTTAACTTTTTCATTATTGCTTGGGTTGATATAGTAACTCATATTTTCCACGACCCCCAATAACGGTGTCTCCATCCGATCCGCCATTGCAATAGATCGCCGAACATCGGCCAGGGCCACATCTTGAGGTGTAGTCACGATAACAGCTCCGTTCAAAGAGATGATTTGGGATAGCGACAATTGAGCGTCACCTGTACCTGGGGGCATATCAATAAGCAAATAATCGAGTTCACCCCAGATCACATCGCCTAAAAATTGCTGCATCGCACTGTGTAACATTGGTCCTCGCCAAATCATGGCTTGCTCATCCTGAACCATAAACCCAATCGACATCAGTGAGAGGCCATGTTGATTAATAGGGAGTAGCTGTCGTTGTTCCGTAACTTGGGGTTGTTGTTTGACTCCCATCATGGTCGGGATACTGGGACCGTAAACGTCTGCGTCCATTAAGCCAACCTTCAACCCCATTTGCGACAGGGCAACGGCCAAGTTAGCAGAGACTGTCGATTTTCCCACGCCACCTTTTCCGCTAGCTACAGCAATGACATATTTGACATCTGGAACTAACGGTTTTTTCGGAGCAGGTTTTACTGGTTGCTGGTTGGCCGCAGGCGACGATTGTGAAATTTGTTGACCGCTGATGAGTTTCAGTTCAGGATGTGATCTAGAAGAATCGGTTGTTTCTGTCATCTTGGTTTCCTCTGCTCCATTTGCGGTTACAGGTTGTCCGTCCGGGTTTTTATCATTTTCGGATTTGCCAAATAATTTCACTGTGCTCCTACTTTTCATTTCCCAATCAAGCTGAGGGAATTACTGATCTAGTTTGTATTTGTTAGGGGGATTCTATTTCCTATGTATCCTTTAATCTTTGTAAGAGAGTAGGCCAAACAGAATCGCCATTTCGTCCGGACTCAAAAGACTGAAGGTAACCTCTTCTGCTGAGTACTGTTGTGAATGGCAGCGTAAGCCAACAACGTCACATCCCTTTAAATCACATCGGTGAGTTATCTCACTAAGATGATATTTACTATCCGGCAACCATTCTCATTTGGTAGAGAGGTGACAATCTTCGCAACTTTGTTACCTCTTCGATCACTCTTGAAATAACATAGTCTGCTTCGGCTGCCGTGTTATTTCGACCTAATCCGAATCGTATCGGTGCCCGAGCCAGGCTCTCGTCAATACCCATTGCAATCAGAACTCTCGACGGTGTCATTGAGTTAGAAGAACAGGCTGACCCGGTAGAAAGGGCAACGTTCTCTAGTTTTTCCAGAAGCGTTAAGCTTTCTACGAATTCGATGCTCACGTTGAGATTGCCCGGTAGTCGCTGTGCAGGGTGACCGTTCAGGTGAAGTAGGTCTATCTGATTTTTTAATCCTTGGTACAATCGGTCGCGTAGTCTTGCCAACCGTTCTGCTTCATGCTGCATCTCAGTTTGGGCGAGTTGGCAGGCTTGACCAAAGCCGACAATACCAGGTACATTTAGCGTACCTGAGCGGATTTTACCTTCCTGTCCTCCTCCGTAGTTTTGGGGGGAAAGTCGAATCCGGGGTCGTTTCTGACGGACGTAGAGTGCTCCAATCCCCTTCGGACCATACATTTTATGGGATGTTAAAGACATCAAATCTACATTTAGCCGGTCAACATTAGACTCGATTTTCCCAATCCCTTGGACAGCATCAGAATGAAAAAGGATGTCATGTTGCCAAGCAATCTCCCCTATCGCCGATAGTGGGTTGATGGTACCAACCTCGTTGCTGGCATAAATAACACTAATCAAAATTGTTTCAGCCCTAATTTCATCTGCTATCCTCTGTGGATCCACCATACCATATTTATCCACCGGCAAATAGGTAATCTCAAAGCCTGTCTTCTCTAGTACCTTGCAAGTATCCAGAATAGCACTATGCTCAATCTGGGTAGTAATAATGTGGTTTCCCCGGCGGCGAGAACCTTCGGCCACGCCTTTAATGGCCAGGTTGTCGGACTCTGTCGCGCCACTAGTAAAGAGAATTTCTTCTGGACTAGCACCAATTAGATCAGCAACTTGTTTGCGAGCTTGTTCTACCGCAAGCCGAGCTTGTTGGCCAAAGGCGTGAGTTGTACTGGAGGCGTTTCCAAAAGACGTTGTCAGGTACGGCATCATTGCCCCTAGCACACTGGGCGCAATTGGCGTAGTAGCATGATGGTCGAAATAGATTGGTCGTTCCACCGGCCCCTTCCCCGGGAAGTGAATTCCATTATATTACAATAGAATTTCACCTGAAACAAGGATTTCACCTACGGTGAGTTTAGGTCAGTGACAAGGTTTGGCCAATAGGTAGAATTCCATCCGGTGGAATGGCAATCAAGATAATATCTCAGAACCCGTCACATTGCTACCTTTATACAGACTATTCATTCACATAGGGGTTTTATACGCCGCAAGCAACGGGAAATACAACCTCAAGGGATTAAAATAGAAAGACTGTTAAATTTCTTACATTTAATCCCGTATACAGAATATAAGTGTATTCTAATCTGCTTATTAGTTGTGCCAAATGGTACAGATAATGACGCGGCAAAGAACGGGAGTTGAAAAGACCGTTCTCCGACCGACAGTGATGGAGAAACCCGGCCTCACCCTCACTAGACCTAATAGAGATTTGTTGCTATAATAGCCGTCTGACGTATATTTGTTGATCTAGATAATACGAACATAACCTAAAAACAGAGAGGATATCGCTTTGCTAAAACCAACCAGCGGATGCGATCACTAACAAGTTTATGAGAGTTTTAATTACCGGTGCCAGTGGGAAGCTGGCCGGTTTCATCATCCGGGAACTGAGAGATCAGTACCAATTAGTGCTAACATCACGGCGCAAACCAGACGCCGAATTTTCCGACCTGCCTTGGATCGAAGGTGATCTGAATAGTTTCTCAGACTGCCAGCAGGCGGTAGACGGAATTGAGGCTATCCAGCACTTAGGGGCACAACCGAATCCGGTCGACCATCCTCAACTCCGGCAACAAGCGTTAGAAAATGGGATTCCTTTCGACGCTACTTTTAAGACTAATATGCTAGGCACCTACTATCTGATGCAGGCAGCAGTCGAGGCTGAGGTAAAGACCGTCGTCATGGCGGGGAGTAACTGCGCTTTGGGGCACGGTTTTCGGATTAGCGAGACACCGTTCCCAATCCAGAAACTACCGATTGACGAAACGCATCCCTGTTTCCCTGAGGATTCCTACAGTTTCTCCAAGCGAGCGGGTGAAGATCTGTTGGCCAGTTATACGCGAGCCTATGGCGTTTGCACCTACATGACCCGTCCAGCGGGGATCACGCCACCGGAACGTCGGCTGTCGATGGCCGAGAATGTTAAACCGTCTACGGGCTGGAATCCATGGTTGTGGTGTTGGGTAGGTAGCGAAGATGTAGCTACGGCTCACCGTCTGATTATGGAGGCCTCTGTAGGGAGACTCGATTGTTCATTCCCTCAACATGATGTCTATTTTCTCAACGCCGCGGACACGAGTGCGCTGGAACCATCGGCAGAACTGGTGAAGCGATTCAAACCAGAGTTAGCCGAGCAGACCAGGAATTTAGTTGACCATCAATCTTTCCTGAATTGCCAAAAGTTAGAACGGGCAGTTGGTTGGAAACATCAAACCAGTTGGAGGAATCATCTCAAATGAGTGACATTGTAAGAATCGGTGTGGTTGGCGCCGGGAGTATCTCAGTGCGTGGGATTATGCCGCACCTGGCGCAAGACGATGTGCACGGTCGGGTACAGATGACAGCGGTCTGCGATCCTGTTCCAGGACGGGCAGAGGCTGCCGCTGAGCGGTTTAACATTCCGCGAGCCTTTGAAAGTTACGAAGATCTGCTCGATTCTAAATCGGTAGACGCTGTTACGATTGCCTCTCCCATTGGCTTACATTATGAGCAAGGCAAGATGGCAATCGATGCTGGTGTTCACGCTCATTTCAACAAATCTATGACTACCACTGTTGAGGAAGCCGATGATCTGATTGAGTCGGCGCAACAGCGTGGCCTCAAATTAGTCGCTTCACCAGGCGAGATGCTTCGACCGCTAAATCGTCGTATAAGAGAGTTGATCCTAGAGGGTGCGTTAGGAAAGCTAGCCTGGGCGGTGACGGGCGCAGCTTTTGGTCAATACCACGAACGGGAGTCGATTCGACAGGGTGAAGATGTTCTCTCCAACATCAATCCAGCCTGGTACTTCCGCCGTCCGGGAGGTGGACCTTTGTACGATATGACAGTTTACGGTCTTCACGCCCTGACCGGTGTCCTGGGACCGGCCCAGCGAGTAACCGCCTTCTCTGGCGTGCGAGTTAAGGAACGGGAGTTTCGCGGAGAGATGCTCCCTTGTGATATGGACGATAATACCCTCCTGACGCTCGATTTTGGTCAGTCGTTATTTGGGTTTGTCTACGGGACGGCTGCTGGCGGTTTGCCCGACATTGGACGCTTCGCCATTTTCGGCCTCAACGGTTCCATTCGTTCAGGTAAGCTAAATGGCCAACCAATCGATTACCCGGAGAGTCAACTGGAGGCGGAAAACGGTGGCAACGCTTCACTCCCACATGTAGTTGATGCTCACCGTCAGATTCAGGAAGCCCATGTCTACGAGGATATCATGCAATTGATAGATTGGATTCGACTGGATAAGTCCACCCTAGCCAGTGCCGAACACGCCCGACATGTGATTGAGATTTTCGATGCTGGCTATCGATCGGCTGAAACTGGTACGGCTCAAGACCTACGTACCACATTCGAAACCATACAATAGACCCTTCTGTCAGTGGGAATCGGATCTCACATTAAAAAAGCACTCGAACGAAACCACCGAGTGCTTTTTTCTGACGAAGTTTAGCCACTATTTCGATGTACCAACCGTTTTAAGGTCAGTCTATCGGCACTTATTTGGCACCGCTAAAGCATTTCCAGATTGACGGCCTGAGGGATACGTTCCAAGGCGTAGAGGACAGAACGCCCGATCAGTTTCCAACCGTTGTCGGCAATCATTTCCCAGCCGGTTGAGTGCGGCTAGATGTTGACATGACGCGTCTTGGTGGCCCCCTTTATTAATTTGGTCCCCTCCTCATAGGCCGACATGGCGACCAATTTTTCATTGTCGACTCTTACCGCTATTATGTCAGCGTCCCCCTGGAATCCACTACAGGTCATCAACTGGGCCAACGGTTTATGAACCTTTACCTTTTCTTTCAAACCTTCCGTGATGGGATGATCTTTTTTGACAATCTTCAGTTCATCACCCGGGTCAGAATTGAAACTGCCGTCGGGTGCAAATCCCATGTCATCGTAGGTCTAGGTCTCGGCGTTGACCACCGGAATCTTGGAATTTGTATAGGCACCAAGAATATTTGTACTTCCAGTAGATTCAGAAATAAAAACTAGGTCATAGTCGCCTAGAATTGGTTTACCCGCAGGTTTCTTCTAGTGTCCATGTGGATCAACGCTAAATCCCCACTTTTTCAGCTTGTCGATTAGTGGTGCGTCTTTGGCGTCCGGAGCACCTGAACCGATCAGAAGCACTTTACCGGCCCCAAACGATGAAGAGACCAGTAGCCCTAAAAAGATAGCTGAAGCAATCAGGTAACGGTTAACTTGGTTCATTAGATACTCCTTCTTACCGGAATCCTTTCTTTTTTTATAACCTCATACTTTTTATATGATCTCAGTATTAGGGTGACGTACATTGCGTCATAAGTATAATATCTTGTCAATTACTAATGGCAAAGATGTTGGTGGTTGTTTTGTACCGGCATGGAGTCTCGATGAATGTCATAGCCAAATAGAGCGGGGTAAGCATACCTGCCGTGTTGAAGTGGATTTGCGACCATGCCCAAGGACATTGGCCCGAGTTGGTTCCAGATAAGGCAACGATCGCTGAATTGGACAAAGGTGGTATCTCATCGAAAAAGCGCAAACTCAGGGTCTGGAAGGCTTACCTATCGTGATTCAGAGGGTCCCATTGTCGGAGATTCAGGGGGATGATCAGGCGGATTCCAGACACCTGACGGGCCGCCTTGACTGCTGGAAAAGGACGGTTTATTGTACGAACAGCCGACGATCATACGAAATCTCGATCGAGCCGGAAAGGCATGCCGTAGCTAAGTCGTAAACTGCTGCCATCAAGCGGAATAGCGGAAACCATCGTCATTGGTGGGGCTGAGACTAGCGGCGAGCGGTAATTATTTCACGCTTAGTCGAGAGGGTGAATACCAGCTTTTCTTCCTTGGCGCACTACCGGCTTAATGAAACCATCGAAAGGATGGAGTTGCTACCTGGTTGATACTCTCGTTTTTCAGGACGAACTTCAATGAGGAACACATAATAGCGACTGCGTTGATCTAAACTCTGCAGGAGAACTACGCCGCAACGACGCCATAGCCTCCGGAAGCACCTCGTACAACCCATTATAATCAGTAGTCTCACATTTTAGTTGGATTAGACCTCTTGCATAAGTCTGAGAAGTAGAAGTTCGAAGATTTTTGATCTCATCTATGCCAAAGAACTCAGCTGTCTCCCAGCCAGAACTTTAGTGAATTTCACTATTTGTGCAAGAGGCTTTTATAACAAAAAGAGCGAAATCGAAATATTGGTTCGACGTTCGCCACCACCGATGGGCTGTAGGTAGTTTTGGATAATATAGTCGGCCGTAATCAGCAGTCCGACAGTTTGTCCAAATGTTTGTCCTTGAAGTACCAATTCAAAAAAACCGACTGTTCGGTTGTAATTATTATCGGGAAGATGCAGGTCTCGCCAGGTCAGAAATTGTGCCCCCGCACTAAGTTGAAGTTGTGCTGCCACCCGATGGGTCAAGCTGACCATGTAAGCATTTCGATTCACATCCACGGCCCGGTTATTGTCGAAAGGAACAATATAACCGATGGTTCTGTCGTTACGAAATGCCGGTGCGATTGTCAGGTCATCGCTGACTTTGTAATCGTAGCGAATTTGGTTGATCAATGCAGTGTCAATCAACCGTTCCCGGCTGTTGAAGAGGTTGTCACGCTGGTACTTGAACTTACTTCGAATTGTTAGATTTTCGACATGTTGGTAGTCGACGATCATGGTGAAAATATTACCCAAGTAGTTTTGCAGTACCAAGTCATCTTTAATTCGCTGACCGGTTGAGCGGATAACCACATCGTCAGGAATATTATCTTTGGCTCGACGAACCGTATGCCGAAAAAAAACGGTTCCAAAGTTGGGGATCCGGTCTGGAATGTAAGAGAAAACATTATACCAGCCCTTGGCTCGCTGTCTCTGTAAGATCATCTGCTTTTGATAACGACCGGGAATTATTGACAGACCATCTACAATTGGCAGATCTAATTTCATGTAGATGTGGTGACCAAAAGAGCCTTCATCGTAGTCCAGACGATAGTTTGGCTTATCATCGTCTTCCAAGTTATCAGGTTCGCCGTTGTTATTAAAGTCGATTGACTCCCGGTTCAAGCCCAAACGAAATTTGGGAGGATCAGCAAAAAATAGCAAAAAATCGTCATTCCAGTCTTTAATTCGATCGCCGTCAATATCGTCTTTGGTATTACCAACAATTAGAATCTCTGGTTCTCTTGAATCGGCATAGGGGTTATCGTCATCGTTGTCGTCGATAAAGTTGGCTGCGGAATAGAAGGGATCTATTCGTGTATATTCTGCGCTGAGTGTTAAGGGGCCAAAATTGCGATTCAGATCTAAGAACCAGGCCCCTTTGTTGGTTGAAGTCCGTTGTCCCTCTAACGTCGGGTACTGTTTGGTTCGGCTGTACCAGGCCCGTTCACCAGAAATGGAGAAGCCAAAGAGCGTCGTTTGCAGATCTACTCCCATTGTCGATTCGTCGGTTAATTCTCCGTAGTAAAAGGTATGACGGCTTCGGTTAGTAGAATCCTTGACGTTACCCGGCGCGCTTAATTCCACCTGGTAATTTTTATTGTCCGTCGAGAGCTCAACCAGATAGTCGTTGGCAATGTCGATCTCAAACTTGATACTACCCAGATCCTGTGGACCAAATATCGGAAAGCGGTAGATAAAATATCCATCCCTGCCCACCGAACGAGAATCCGCATCACGGTTACTGTTATGGGGTAATATCAATATTCCTGGTGGTTCCGCTCCTCCCTTGATATCATACTCTTCAGTGCCATCGACTAACATGCGAACCTTAAACACCTTAGCCCCTGAACCATCTTCCGGCGAAGCATCGCCAAATCGAAGATAGATTTCAACCGGTGGATTGTTGATGGTAACGCCCTGCAACGGGTTGTCACTTCGCGCCAAGTCATAGTTGGTGAAGAACCGGTTAATGTAACTAATGCCTATTCGAGGCAGAGGCAAAATCACTTCTGGCAAATTACCAACCTGTATTCCATAGGCCCCCAGACTGGCTTCGGCTCGAACCCCGGCCATGAACCAATCGTTACCGCTGGAGATCTCTTTATTTTCAATCGGTTGTGACCGCTCCCCAGAGATAGAGAAAGTATTGTTGGTCACACGACCGGCAAACATAGAGACTCGTCCTTGAGCAATCGGAACAGTAATATTCCAACGAGCGGCATCGAAGAGTTCTTTATCAAGTGTAAAACTGGAAAATTTGGTGGGAAAGTTACCGACAGTTAGTTGATGTCGTAAACCTAGCCCTTGATCCTCTGGAGATTCGACGTTGAACGTAAAGAAATTGCGGTTGCCGGTCTTCTTTTTAAACTCCTTATCTCGTCTGAGAATGGAACTCCCTTCTAGGATACCAAAGGTTGCTTGCATTCGGTAAAGTTCCTTTCCACTTTTATCGAAAACCGGATTGCCGAGCGGATCCATTCGTTGGGCCCAGCTAACCGTTGTCCAAAGCAGAATTGTAACCGATAAAAAAAGAACCAGCCCTAGTTTAGTAGTCATAGACGAGGCTGAATCGATGGCTGCCGTAGGTTTGAGAAATCCCGGAGATGGGGTAAATAAAGGCGTAGTCTAGGGTGAATTGCTCGGTTGGACGATAACTTCCACCCAGGGTGAAATTGGTTCCCCAGGCTAAGTTTTCTAAACGGAATCCCCCACGTATCGTCGTTTTCTGATCCTTGGCCTGGTACTCCAATCCGACACGAACATCAACCTCTTTGGGGCGAAAAACGAGATCCATATCCCAAATCGTCTGTTGCCCCAAAACACCGATCCCTAAAGTTAAAATTCGGGGTAGGTATGATGGACTACTGGCACTGTCAAGATTTCCGTTGACGGTTCGCTGGCTAGCGATATTCGGACGGTTGAGATTTTGAACGGAGAGGGCAATCGGCACATTGGGTGAGGGGAAGAACAATCCACCGATATCAAAACTAAGTTGTGTGCGACCTTTCAGATCTTCAATAATGGTTTCGTTAGCCCCGATAGTGGGGGCGATATCCCAATTCAAGATCTTAACCGATAGCCCTAGTGCCAGATGCTTATCTCCCGCTCCTTCCTGTGCGGTTGTCTTCCGCCTCCAGTGGAAATCTCTGGCCCCGCTAATTACAAGATAGTTTTCACTGTACAGCAGGCGATTAACAGCGGTGGCAGAAAAACGCTTTAAAAGGATGCCAAGACACTCTTTAGCCGTCGTTCGTTTCTGTGCCTGACTTTTAACATTATAGCCGAATCCCAACAGGTGTTGTGAGAGTTGACTCTGATCTTGCAATCCGGTATGAAGTCGAGCCGTGGTTGCCGTCAATTGGCGGGATTGGATATTAATCAGGGTGGCGGGATTGACCATCACACCATCAGCTCGATTAGCAACCGCGGAGATAGCCCCGCTCATTCCCAAGGCTCTGGCTCCCGAAAATTGATCAATGAAGGCAGCTTCAGCTAGGCCAACTGTCAGCATCAAGGCCCAGGTCAACCATTGGTATATGAGACCATGATACCCGATTGATAAGAGGTTACGCTGTCTCGACTCCAAACTTGTAACCTACGCCCCAGATCGTTTTGATGTAGATTGGTTTGGCGGGGTTGGGTTCTATTAGTTCTCGTAGATGTCGAATGTGGACATCAATGGTGCGTGGGCTAATAGTATTTTCCCCTTTAATCGTTGATAAGGTCTTCTGCTCTACTGACCACAAGGCCTCAAATATACCTTGCCTTGTCAAAGTACGTCCTACATTTTGCATAAAATAACATAGCAGATTATACAGACGAGGGCTCAGTTCAATAGGCTCACCGTTCAATTTGACTTGATACAGTTCACGGTTAATCTCGATTCCATTATACGTGAGAAGGCTTAAGTCTGCACTAGCGGTCTCGTACCGATGAGTTCGTCGGAGTAAGGCTCGAATGCGCGCCACGAGTTCTTGCGGATTAAAGGGCTTGGTAAGATAGTCGTCAGCACCGATAGACAAGCCGACAATCTTATCCACATCAGTGTCTTTGGCCGACAGGATAATGATCGGGATTTGGGATATTAGGCGAATCCGTCGACATAGTTCCAATCCATCGATTTCAGGTAGCATGAGATCGATAATAGCCAGATCGAATTCATTTGTGTTGTTTGGTCGGGTTAGGATATCCAGTGCCTGATTGGCTGTTTGTACAGCCAAAACCTCAAATTGTTCCTGAATTAAAATCCGTTTTAGCAATTTGATTACAACAGGATCATCATCAACCGCTAGTATCGTGTGTCTGTTTTCAGCTATCATTGACCAACTACGATAATACCATTATCGCTGTATTCTCCTAACCTGATTTGGTAAATATAAACGCCGATATCGACGGTGGTACCGGTACGATCCTTACCATCCCACTCGATACTGACTGCGTGTGTATTAACAGTTGTCCGGTCGATAAGCGTACGAACCAATTTGTTGTTAATATCAAAAATTCCAACTACTAGCTCAGGCGCCGACATACCAGTTGGGTTGAGTTCACCCTCGACCCAATCCCTGATCGGGGTACTAGTACCAGGTATGGTCAACATTAGCCGGGTGGTATCTGCCACACCATTATTATCTGGTGAAAATGGGTTGAAGCTCCAAGAAAATCTAGGCTGAACCAGAGTTGTTTCAAAGACCGCAAAGGTAGCAATGTAGTTGAGCTGGATTTGAACAGTTCGAGTAGTGGTATCAACAATACCGCCGACAATTTGCCACTCTTGTGCTGAGTCCTCCCAGGTAAACAGGCGAAGGTTCTCTTCCTGTTTTACCTTTGCCCGTAAGAGATCTTCAGGTCGGTAGCTAAGTTGAAGTTGCGCCGGCTGATGAAGGAGTAGATGATCAAAGGTGGTGAACGTGGTAATCGGTGTACCAGACGGATCAAAGAACTCAATTTCGTCGATTTGGACGTTATTGACCTGCCGGCTCTCGGTGACCTCTAACTGTACAAATTGAGCTTTGGGACGTGTTGGCAGGTCGATGACAGTTCGTCGGTCTTCAAACTGGTCAAAGGTTAAAACCTCAACAAACTTGATATTATCGTCCGAGACATGGATGGTTCCACTTTTCGGACCAAACGATTTCCCTCCGGCCATATGGGCATAAACTACCACTTGACCAATAGATCTTTGTTTTACCAGATTAACAGTTAATGAAATAGGAAGGGGCGTTAGCCGGGTCATCCAGGTGGAAGGTGGCTGGCGAATTCCATCTACAGCTAAGGTCGCAGGTTGATAAGGTAATTCACTACTAGCTTCGGCCATGAAAGATTCCTGGCGGAGGGCCTCAAATCGGTAAACGACAACTGGTGACGTCCCTTCTGCAATTCTGGGATTCGTTAAATAGGAAAGCCTGGAGATCTGATCGACCTTCACCGGAGTGAACTGCAACTTCCTGATCGCTGATGTATGAGCGTATACGTCGGCTGGGTCGAACGCATTTTCTGGTATACGGATCTGTGCCTGCGCCCCATCGCTAAGGGTAAAATATCCATTCTCCGTAGCATCTGTATTCAATTCAGCTAAATAATAGAGCTGAATGGTCTCTTCGCTATAGGCTACACTATTATGCTGGTTTAACCCATTCGCAGATAAGTCTCCAGTGAGCGGTTGATCCAACTGATTTGGGCTTTGGATTTGAGCGGCTACAGTAATTCGGTTTTCTCCATTCTGAAGAACTAAATTGAGGTCGAAAATAACACCGGGTAGTTTATTGGGCTGTTCTAGATCTGAGGGTTTAGACGTTTCTAACTGCAGAGATAATAGTTGTAGGTTAGCCTGAACAATTCGCTCTTCTTCGTCTAGTAACTCAAAGGCTTGGATTGCAATTCGATTGCTTTGCCAGCCTTCGACCATCTCCAGCCGGATATAGCGAGTCGTAATCGGTTCAGGTAGATCTATCAGAATTCGACGCAATTCAGGTGAAAGGCTAGAGGGAGCTAATAAGGTTATCGGAGTTGAGAACGTTTGCCCGTTGTTTGAAAAAGCGACAGTGACGGTTCTTGGTCCCAGCGGATAGTGTGGCTGCGGTAAGGGGCGAATTAGTAGCCCCTTGATTTTTAGAGGCTGTCCTAAATCAACTTGAACAGCGTAAATTGAATGCTCAAGCTCGGCTAACGACTGAACGCCAGCCGGCGTATTGATCGAAACAATAATAGGTGACGGTGTGGTCGAAATAATCTCGGCCTGAAGATGCAAAATCCGATTACTGGTGACAAAATTAGAGCCGGGCTGTAAGATCGTCAAGTCAATACCTGATCCAGCCGGGAGCAGGTAACAGAAGTAGATTAGGTTGACCAACCAAAATGTAGCTTCTCGACGCATCCTGTGGGCTTAAGATTCACTTGCTGAGTTGCTTGGCAGTATACCACAACTTGTTAATAACTTACAAACTACCATCATTCGAGTTCTTTTTGGCTAATTAGTTAAGGACAAATTAACCGATCTATATTTAGCCGCAACGCCTTCCAAAATCGGTTGCTTCTGGCTTTACTTGCAACCGATATAATTTGCAGATATAATGTGTTTGGTGAAGTAGCGTCTCTACATCCTATCGCTCTTGGATTGGCGACAGTGGAGATGCACATCACTCTGAATGAGGGGAACCACTAACAAAGGGTAAAGATTTCTATCATGACAACTGCTGAAATTAAAGCTATGGCGACTCAATATATTATGAATACCTACGGTGATCGCCAACTTGCTTTTATCAAAGGTGAAGGCGCATATGTATGGGATGCAGAGGGCAAAAAACATCTCGACTTTCTAAGTGGGATCGCCGTCAATGGACTTGGCCATTGTCACCCGAGAGTGGTCGAAGCGATCCGAAACCAGGCCGAAACCCTATTGCATATTTCCAACCTCTATTACATTCAACCCCAAGCTAAACTAGCAAAAATACTGGTTGAGAACGGAGAATTGGATCAGTGTTTTTTCTGTAATAGCGGGGCTGAAGCTAATGAAGCCGCCATAAAAATCGCACGTAAGTTTGTCAAAGATTCAGGGCGACCTAACGCCTTTGAAATTATTACTATGGAGCAATCTTTCCATGGACGAACGATAGCAACCATTACTGCGACGGCGCAACCCAAGTACCACCAGGGATTTGAACCGATGTTACCAGGTTTTGTCTATGTTCCCTTCGACGATTTGGGGGCAGTAGCAGACGCAATTAGCGAGAAAACATGTGCTATTTTGGTCGAACCGATCCAATCTGAAGGTGGCGTCAATGTACCTGGTGAAGGCTATCTGCAAAGGCTTCGAGATCTTTGTGACGCCAATGATCTGGTCTTAATTTTTGATGAAGTCCAAACTTCGCCCGCCCGACTGGGAACCTTCTTTGGGTACCAAAGTTACGGTGTTACCCCTGACGTTATTACTATGGCCAAAGCACTCGGTGGTGGCACACCGATTGGTGCTATGATGGCCAAACGGGCAGTTGCTGATAGTTTTGTTCCCGGCACACATGCCGCTACTTTCGGTGGCAATCCACTGGTAACAGCTGCCGCTGTCGCTACCTTAGAAACGATTTTAGAGCAGAATCTATGTGCTAACGCTAAGCAGATAGGTAATTATATAGTCAAAAAGTTCTTAACCTTCAAGGACCGCTATCCCTTGATTGACATTCGAGGACGGGGTCTATTACGAGGCTTGGTTTTTTCCGTAGATGCCAAACCGTTGGCCGCTAAATGTATTGAAAACGGCCTGATTACTATTTGCACCAATGACCATGTCCTGAGATTTTTGCCGCCACTTAATATCACAGAGGAGCATGTCGATGAAGCTTACCAAATCCTTGAAAAATCTATGGATGATGTCGGGTTATAACCAGTTACTTTCTTCGACTTACCCTCAAGTGGAGGCGTACGTACCTGAAGTCGCTTGCAAACACCTACCAATCGCTGGCCGCTTTCCAGCAAGCTCAGTTGCATCGCCTTCTAAAAATTACCGACTACGACGAGTGATTGGTTTTATTTCCACTTGCTCCTCTTTGCTCATTACCGGTCTGTTGCTGTTACTGGTCAGCGGTTGTAATTTTTCGACGATAGGGAGTGATGGTACTCAATCTTTGTTTAAACTGCTGTTCTCCGAATCTTCAGAAATCGACAAAATGTTGGTTAATTACGCCCGACCAGAGAGTGGTGCGGTTATGACGGTTTCTAAGGATAATACCAATCATCCAGCTAGTGCATTGGTTAATGGTATCACCGATTCTAATTTATGGGATCAAGGGGAAGGCTGGGAAGTCGAGTTTAGTGGCCGCTACAGCTACGGCCAGTACACCGGCTACGGCGAGCGTTCTTGGATGGCCGGGCAAGCCCTACGAGAGCAAAATCGACGAGATATGCTTCAAGGAAGACGCGTTGACCAAGAAGATTATCAAGTAGACCCCAAGCAATTTGAGGATAGCGACTATAAAACTCGTGGCTTGGTGGGGATTGACACCTATGGTGGTGATACTGCTTCGGCTATGGCTTGGATGGTATTCGAAATTCCAGAGAAACGGTTGGTCAACCGTGTGATCCTTCACACTATCAACTCCGCCAAATATCCGGCCAAGAAGTATGGTGTTAGTGACTTCATCGTTCAGTACTGGACTTTGCAGGCAAAGGGTTGGCAGAATATAGATCGAATGGGCAAGAAAGTTGGCGACCAACACGACAGTATCCGCAACAACACAAAAGGCAAAGTGACAGTTCGTTTTCGCCCTGTCGAAACCACTAAGATCCGGATTATTATCCGCCTGACCAACGACAGCAAACGTCGCAAGCAAGGGCGAACCCGAAGTGAATACCTTACGGGTACCGTTCGGCTGTTAGAGGTCGAGATCTACGGACTGGAAAAGAAACCGCTTTCATGAACCTGGCCTGTAGATGATGTTACTGCCGCTTGGCTAACAAGGCCGCTCCGCTAGCAAGTCAGAAGAATCTTGTGATTTCGACTACCAAAGATTCAAATCCAGCTCTACGTCCGTTTTTCCCCGGTTTTAGTTTTTCCCTCCTATCTCCTTTTTGCCTATTAAACATAAGCCTATTCTTAATAGGTGGTTGTGCTGGCACTGCAAAAAAAACACCTGTACCTAATCCGACTGTAGATAACCAGCGGGTACTGGATTCCGTCCTAGCGGAACTCCAACTCCGCTACGATTTGACAATGACCCTCTACACACAGATGAAAGTTACAATTAAGGAGAGGGGAAAACGTGAGGAGATTAGAGAAATCTTATGGTATAAGAGATCGGAAACGGGAGAAGATCAACTCCACGTGCAAGCGATGGGGATTTATAATCAACCACGCGCCGTGATGATCGCAGCTAAAGGTGAATTTCTGCTCTACTTGATCAATGAACAGGAATCGGTTCGCGTACCACTTAAAGATGCAATTTTGCAAGAAATCTTTGGTGTAGATCTTCGGATTTCGGATGTTAAATCAGCCATTTTCGCTAATCCTTTTCTAGATTTGGTAGAACTCTCAACGGAAGAAGACCTCTCGTTTGATGTTTCGCAGATAGGCGCTAAGCTACAGATTCAATATTCTATTACCGATCAGGTCGAGGAGATCTCGATTTTCAACTTTACCGATCAACCGGTAGTCCGGTCGTGGCGGGTTATAGGTCTAGACGGTAAGCTGATTCAGGAGACTAAGTTTTCGGATTACCGGGAGGTGGATGGTATTTTACGACCCTATCGAATAGTGATTGAACGACCTGGAGATGACACAGAGGTAACGATTAAAACCATTAATCCTAAAATAGGGGCTGAGATTAGCGACCATAAGTTTAATTTAGACCTATTACCGCAGTGAAGTACCGGTCTAAATGGCTTAAACGTCGGCGTATTTTAGTGTAGGGAAAATACTCGCCAGTAAGCCGAAGACGGTGCTAACCAGTACAATCAGAGCCGTTTGATGGAATGGAATAAATGAAAGTGTTCGAAATTGGGTAGTGAGGGCTCGAAAGAGCACAAATGTAGTTGTTACGCCCAACAGACTACCACTCGCCCCCAGAATCCCACCTTGTGTAATCAGTGGTAAGCCAACATACCAAGAACTAGCTCCAACCAAGCGTAGAATTTCGATCTCCTCTCGCCGAAAATAGACGGTCAATACCACCGAAAAAGCGACGATGATAATCGACGCTACTCCCATGATGCCACCCAACCCAAGGATGCCGAACTCGGCTCGACGAATAAAGGTTGAGGTAAATTGCTCGTAAGTCACCTCATCGATCTTTTCCGACATTACACGAATATAACCAGCTGTTTTGCGTAAGGTCTGCTGTTCTAACGCTTCATCTTTTAGGTGGACCTCAAGCGAGGCCGGTAACGGATTAACCAGTTCAAAGCCTTGCACAATACTAGCGAATTCATTAAAAATTTGTTGGCCTCGTGCCAACGCCTGCTTCTTAGAAACGTAAACTACCCGTTCGACCATCTCCAGATCTTCAATATCGAATTGTAATCGTTGCTGCTCGTTCTCGCTGATATCATCATGCAAAAAGACAATGATAGCTGTGGCATCTTTAATAGCAGTAACCTCAGCTCGAATCGCATTGTGCAGTAACACTAGCACACTAACGATGATAGTGGTCAACATAATGGTAACCAGGCTCAAGATACTAACTACGCCACCGGACCTGAGATTTGAGATTGTCTCTTCCAATAAATAGGTTGTCAATTTAACGAATCTAAACCTCGATGGACTGTCCCTCTTGAATGCGAATAACCCGTCTACCCAATTGGCGAACCAAGGCAATGTCATGGGTAGCCACTAAAACGGTGGTTCCCCGGAAATTGAAGTTTTCAAACAATCGCATAATTTCAAGTGATAGTTTGGGATCCAGATTTCCCGTTGGTTCGTCAGCCAGCAAGATGGTCGGATTGTTAGCCATCGCACGGGCAATCGCTACGCGTTGTTGTTCACCACCTGAAATTTCCTCTGGATAGGCATCTCGTCGATGAACTAAACTCATCTGATGCAGTAGCTGGTTAACGTTGTTGCGGATCTCTGACCTTCTAATCCCCATCACTTTCATCGAGATGGCGACGTTTTCCTGTACGGTTTTGTTGGACAACAACTTAAAATCCTGGAAAACTACACCAATTTGACGACGAAAGTGGGGAATCTCGGACTTAGAAAGGGTTGAAAGGTTGCGTCCGGCCACAACCAATTCACCATTGGTTGGGACCAGACCACGATACAGCAAGCGCAGAATAGTCGTTTTGCCAGCCCCGCTTTCACCGACTAAAAAGGTAAACTCACCTTTTTGGACTTGAAAACTAACGTCGTGGAGAACTTGGATATCCTCCTTGTAACACATATTGACATTGTAGGCTTGGATCATAGTCGATTGGTCTTTAAATTTTGGGCGTAAACTTAGTCGAAAATACAAAGCCGCAGGAGTTAGGTGTACGATATACACTCCTACAACACTAAAACTTTTGTTGGTCCAACTTTGGTTGACTCCCATACCGTTAACTCATTTGGTAAGCGGCCCGTTTTCAATAGGCTTGACCCAACCCGGAAAAGAGGAAAATGGGAGTCAGATTCATATCAGAAAACGAACTCGGAAGGAAAATAGTTACGGGTAGGAGTTAATTTGTAAGTGGAATGCCCAAGTTATATTTCATGACAACCTCCAAGGTGTGGTATACATCTAGTTAGGAGAAAAATCAAGAGAGAAACAATGTCTTGTAAATCGTAAGCGTAAGACAACAAACTCTAACGTAATGTGTTCCACTAACCTTCCATATGGGTAGTTTTACATTTAAAAGTATGACGCTCTCTAAACTCTGAAGTGCAATTTGGTTAGTTCTTTTACTTTTTAAAATAAACTGGGGAAAGTGAGGTCATTTGTAGTATCTTCTATTCAATGAAAAAAGGAGATAATACATAAGTTATCATCACTTAACCCAAGAATGAATAACGTTCTCAGACCCAGTGGCTAAAGTCAAGGCTAATTGGTCAAAAACAAATCGCCGCGTTAATTGCCGTGCATCCCTCAACCATTAGCCGGGAGCTCAGGCGAAATCAAGGTCAACGGGGTTATTATCGCCATCGTCCAGGACGCAGGGACTGACTATTTGCTAGTGTTGAAATTTATCGGTTAGATGCTAGATATGGCCAGCAACCGCTGAAAAAAAGGGGAAATTATGCCTCAATCTCAACAATTAACCATTGAACAAGCTATCTCACTAGCAGAAAAGGCAGCCAGGCAGGGCAATGCTGCTGTCGCACGGCAGCTTTACAATGCGATCTCGCGGCATCAGTCCAACCACCCAATTGCGACACAGGGGTTGCGTAAGTTGCAACAAGAGTTGCCATGCCATCAATTGTTACCAGCACAGATGGCGGATCCGTCAGCAGATCAGATTAATACCCTGAGCAATCTGTATCATTCCGGGCCGATGACAAAGACCGAGCAGGCTTGTAGAGAATTACTGCCCCCCCCTCAATCATTAACTGTTCTTAATGTTTTAGGAGCAGTACTCGCAGGACAAGGCCAGTTACAGAAAGCGGTGCAAGTATTCGACCAAATAAGCCGGCTCCAGCCCGATTATGCAGAGGCCCACAACAACCGTGGCGTTGCACTCAAAGAGCTGGAACAGTTGGACGAGGCTATGGGGAGCTATCGCAGGGCAATCCAGGTCAGGCCCGATTATGCAGAGGCCTACTATCAATCGTGGCCCTACACTCACAGATCTGGGACGACAGGACGAGGCGGTAATGAGCTATAACAGTGCCATTCAGCTGAAGCCTGATTATGCTGAGGCTTACTATAACCGCGGTAATGCACTACAAGAACTGGGGCGGCTAAGAGAAGCAGTTGAGGACTACCGAAAAGCTATCTCCATTGATCCTCAGAACAGTTTGTTCTGGGCTGGCTATGCGGAGTCTTTGCAATCAATGAAGCCTATATCATGTGGCAATGACTTGGTTCATGACTTGCTTCAGATGCTAGAACCGCCAACTGTTAGTCCTCACGGGCTATCAAAAACTGTGATCAGTGCGTTGCGCTATTCCCCAAAGTTCTTACGTGTTCTTGAACTTTTTAAGTCTAACCATGCGGATGAAGATATTGATCACTTAACAGTACAACTTTCAACTATTCCCCTTCTGCTACGAGTGATGGAGTTGAGTCCCATTGCAGATTTGGATGTGGAAAGAATGTTCTCAAAAATGAGAGCTGGCATGCTCACTAGAGTGACAAGCGGAAGAGGGGAAGCCCAAGGTCTCCCATTCTATGCAGCACTGACCATACACTGTTTTACAAATGAATACGTTTTTTCCGAGAGTGAGGACGAAAAACAAAAGATCGAACTTCTTCAAGAGAAAGTTAAGAGCACATTAGAAAAAGGGAAACCTGTCTCTCCGACACGGATTGCAGTTTTAGGAGCCTACAGGCCGCTCTCCAGCTTTTCATGGGCTGACGATTTGCTGAGATTTAAATGGCCAAACGACATGAAGAAAGTAATTATAGCGCAGGTAAATGATGTCAGGGAAGAACAAGCTCTCCGTCCCAATATACCCCGCCTAACCGCTAGAGAGAATAAAGTCTCTCTAGAAGTTCGCAACCAATATGAAGAAAATCCTTATCCTCGTTGGATTAAGACGGGATTAAGCGACAAACCAAAGACGATCAGACAGGTATTACAAGCGATTAAAATTCATCATAATCTTGAGGCACAACGGTTTTCAAATGAACCGGATATTCTTGTTGCCGGTTGCGGCACCGGAAAACACGCCTTAATTACTGCATCACGATTCTTGAACTGTAATATTCTCGCTATGGACTTAAGCTTGAGTAGCTTGTCATATGCGATGAGAAAAACCCAAGAATTAGGGATTACAAATATCGAGTATATGCAAGGGGATATTCTGAAGCTGGATCAACTTGAAAGGCAGTTTGATATTATCGAAAGTGTAGGTGTTTTACATCACATGGATGATCCACTAGCCGGATGGAAGGTACTAGTAGACAGATTACGTTCAGATGGCTTGATGCAGATTGGCCTGTATAGTGATATCGCCCGTCAGCATGTTGTGAAGGCCCGTAAACATATCGCAAAGAAAAAATATATAACCTCCCCAGACAACATTCGTAAATTTCGTGAAGAGGTCATTAACATGGATCCTAATTCCGATTCAGAAATCAAGAAGGTTATAGGCTCAGGTGATTTTTATAGCTTAAGCACATGTCGTGATTTGTGTTTTCATGTTCAGGAACATCGTTTCACATTACCGCAAATTGAAGTGGCTTTGAATGATTTGGGTCTTAAATTTCTTGGCTTTGAATTAAAACGAAGTTGGATAATGAGTTTTAGTGAATTTCATCCGGGAAAAGATGCGCTAACATCCTTATCTTTGTGGCACCAGTTTGAACTCAAGAACCCGGGGGCTTTCAGTAGGATGTATCAGTTCTGGGTACAAAAGGTGTAAAGTTGAAGCTCTCAGTTATACAGTTATTTCACAGGTTTAGAGGGGTGGTAGGTCCAGTAATCGTGGCGAAAAATTATTTTACAACAGGAATATTCCCCTTAATACTGGCCACTTTAACGGCTGGACTCATATCAGGTTGTCTCTCTTCCGATCGATTTAAGGGCAGTTTGAAACAGCAGTATCAGGTCGAGATTATCAGAGATACTTGGGGGGTGCCTCATATCTTTGGCCAAACCGATGCCGACACAGCCTATGGTCTTGCTTATGCTAATGCTGAAGACGACTTTGAAACTATCCAGATGGTATTTTTGGCTTCACGGGGAAAGTTAGGCGCAGCCATGGGACAAGAGATGGCACCGCTTGACTACGCGGTTCAGTTGTTGAAAGTCCAAGAGACGGTCGAGGCCAAATACGAAACTCTGTCGCCCGAAGTTCGAGCTGTCTGTGAGGCTTATGCTGATGGCCTGAATTGTTATGCTGCTGCCCATCAGGACCAACTCCTGTATCGCAAAGTTTGGCCGGTCGAAGGTAAAGATCTGGTGGCCGGTTTTGTTCTAAAACTCCCTCTTTTCTTTGGTCTGGAGGGAACCTTAAAGCGAATATTCAATAACCGAGTTCAACCCGCTTCCCCGAAAGTCGGCCAACTCCCATTTGAGCAGAGGGTAATCGGTTCCAACTTTTTAGCTGTTGGTCCTGAACGGTCAGCGGACGGGGCAACGCGGGTGGCCATCAATTCTCACCAACCCTGGTCAGGTCCGGTAGCCTGGTACGAAGCGCACTTGATCAGTCAAGAAGGGCAAGATGTTTATGGAGGCCTATTCCCCGGTTCACCCATTATATTTCTGGGGCATAATAGAAATTTAGCCTGGGGGCATACGGTTAACGAGCCGGACCTGATCGATATATTTGAGTTAGAGATCAACCCCAAGAACCCGAATCAGTATCGACTCGATGGTAAGTGGAAGAATCTGGAAGTGCGGAAAGTACCTATCGAAGTTAAGATCTGGAAAAACTTTCGCTGGACCGTTAAGCGGGAAGCTCTCTGGTCCGTCTATGGGCCAGCCATGCGAAATGAGAAGGGTGTTTTTGCCATTCGTTATGCGGGTATCGGTAACATTGAGGCGATTGAGCAGTGGTATCGAATGGGAAAAGCGAAAAATTTAGCCGAATTCAAACAAGCGATGAAAATCCACGCCATTCCGATGTTTAACACCGGTTATGCCGATAAAGAGGGTCATCTATACTACGTCTATAACGGTCTACTGCCTCAAAGAGATCCAAATTATGATTGGACTCAAACTGTGCCCGGTAATACCTCCGAAACCTTGTGGCAGGGGTATCTGCCTTATGACGATCTCCCCCAAGTGGAAGATCCGTCATCCGCTTTTATTCACTCTTGTAACAGTAGCCCGTTCAAGGCTACGCTAGAGGAGGATAATCCAGATCCGCAAAAATATCCAGCGTATTTGGGGATTGAGACTTTTATGACCAACCGATCACGTCGGGCCAGGACACTTTTTGGGACTGATTCAGAGATTAGCCGACAGGACTTCTTTGACTACAAGTTCGACAAAGAGTATGATCAAGCCTCCAGGCTGATCGGTCATATCGACCGATTTTTGCAGGAGGTTGAATCCGAAAATGCAGAACAGAAACAGGCGATGGAACTGATCCGATCATGGGATCGAAAAACTGATCTGGAGAATCGATCAACTGCGATGATTACGCTTACATTTCGACCCCGAAGCCAAACTGGAAAAATGCGTTACGATAAAGATCGCTTCCTTAGACAGATGAAGGAGGCAATCCAAATGCTGAAGAAACGTCACAGCCGGATTGATCCTACTTGGGGTGAAGTCAATCGGCTAGTTCGGGGTGAAGTAGATCTACCCTTAGCCGGTGGACACGATGTGTTACGGGCCATTTACGGTGAGATCAGTGACGGGCGACTAGTCGGTGTAGCTGGCGATTGTTTCTTTCAGATCGTCGAGTGGGACAAGAACGGAAATCAACAAGCCTGGGTGATCAACCAGTACGGGAGTAATCCTAGCCAACCCGGCTCACCCCACTATGCTGATCAGGCCGAATTATTTGCTCAAGAAAAAATGCGCCCAGCTTGGTTAACTAGAGAGCAAATTTTGGCTAACGCAGAGCGACGTTACCGCCCAACGCCCTAAGATTAAGAGGCGGCCAATTACTATTAACTTGAGTCTAAGATCGCTCTTACCTTATGTACCATTTCATCAGGGCTTGCCTGAACAGAATTGCCATTCAGCAAGCGTTCATCCGAATTCCCAGTGAGTTTGAACTGTCTGTATTCTGACTTCAGGTAGATGGTCAATGGACATCATCTTGACTGGGGCTATATTGATGGAGTTAGCATCTTATCCCAGATATTTTGGCAATCAGGATCGTTGTATTGACTTTGGGTCGGTATAGACTTTGGTGGCAAAGCAACATCAGCTACGGGATTTATTTCTCGAAAACTATCTAAAACTACTTACACTGGTTGTCGATTGACAACCAATCGATAATAGCAACAGGAGTCAGAATGCGACTTTACATTATCCGTCATGCCGATCCCGATTATGCCAATCGAACCATCACCCCGCAAGGTCATCTTGAGGCTGAAGCACTGGCTAACCGTCTGGCTTCTCAGGGGTTGGATCGCATCTATTCCTCTCCATTGGGGCGGGCGATCCATACAGCCCAATACACGGCTGACCAATTGGACATGGATTACCAGATTGAAGACTGGATTCAGGAAGCCAGCTTGATGCTGGAGGATCCATCCAAAGGTCAGGTCTGTGCCTGGGATCTGGACGGTGAAATGATTCGTGGTGAGATCCCCGTCACCACCCACCAGGATTGGTATCATCAGTCGCCGTTTGATTCGCC
The DNA here is from genome assembly GCA_030748495.1 of Candidatus Poribacteria bacterium. Lineage (GTDB taxonomy): Bacteria > Poribacteria > WGA-4E > WGA-4E > UBA9662. The sequence goes on from JASMLX010000033.1 coordinate 42,455, forward strand.
CATGTTCCGGCAATACTTCCATTCACTGGTGCAGGAGTCAGACCGGTTTCTGGCCAATCATGGCTACGTGAGAGAAAATCGTCGCTACCGGATTGTTGAGTCCAACCAACAGCAGATCGCCCTTTTCTGCCATGGAGGTTTTGGCCTGATCTGGATCGCCCACTTATTGGAGATACCGATACCTATGATGTGGTCCAGTTTTTTTCTAGCGCCCAGTTCAGTCACTACCATTCTGTTCGACGAGCGCAGCGATCAGTGGGCGGTTCCACGTTGTATCGGTTTAGCCGATGTCTCCCACCTATATCAGGCGGGGCTACCGGTCCAACCTAGTGGTATCAAGGCCAATTTCTATTGAAAACTTTAGTGTAGTTATCCTAAGCCACACTGTTCAAAAAACAGGGTGGTCACGGTCTATGGTGGTAACAGTACTGATGGCGATCAGGTGTGTTTTTGGACTCCGTAAGTTCCTAAAGGTGACACAATCACATTTGTGACAATGGAAAAAAGTGTCATCGGGCCAGAGATGCTCAAGACTTAGCAACTGTATAAAAGCAGCTATGGGGAGATGAGTTTTGGGCGTAGGGGTATTTTTGGTTCAGTTGGATTGGGAAGCAGGTTGATGGAAACGTGAGAGGGTACTAGGTGAAAATCAGGGTAAGAAGCTAGGATAAATTTCATGTAGACCAATAGCTGGTGTTGTTCTGATATCTTTGCTGTCTGCGATGAGGTCTAGAACGGTGCGAAGCAACCTCTTCTTATATTCGCAACTCAAAATTCGTGTAACCCACTGAGTTAGCAATCGTATATTTACTATACTTTATCTTTGATAGCGGCCCTATCCAAAATTCGCTTTTCTGTTTATTGCAGAGTATGAGTTTGAGGAATTTTTATGTCAGCTCGCCGACAGCTTTTGGTCTGGGCATCCGTTGTTACAGCACTCAGTTTAATTTTGATCTCCAAAGTTCGCGACACCTCCGCCGTCGCGAATACACCAGAATTGACGTCAAGCGAAACTCAGGTCGATTTTGCCACTATTTTCACCGATAGCTCCAGCAATATTAACCTCGATCCCAGCCAAAGGCTGAACACCAAAACATCAACCCTACTCACCGATCCTAGTTTCCCACCGCAGCAGATATCTCTATTGACGCATACAGGTCGGAAAATTGATCCGATTTTGAGCGATAACAACCGGAATACTAGTAGGAATATTGTTAGTAGCGATCCAGGCCCAATTCTGAAGAACAGAATTTCTGTTGGTCGCCAATTTAAAAATCGAGTGCAAAAATCCGCTACTTCTTCATCCGTGATTCCCGCTCAACAGAATGAAGTGTTGCTCTTTCCATCGGAGATCGAACAACCAAAGACCTCGACTGCGACACCACCCCCGAAGCCATCAGTTTCGGTTAACACCTATCGCATTAAAAGGAATGATAGTTTGTGGACAATTGCGGCCAAGAATAAAGTAGATCTCTATACCCTGTTAACCTTCAATAAGCTGAAGAATGCCAACTTAATTCAAAAGGGACAAACAATTCGTATTCCCGATACACCGGGGATTTTGCATACGGTTCAAAAAAATGAAACCTTGGAAGATATTGCACTCCGTTATCAAGTCGGATTATCGACCGTTATTAAGGCTAATGCAATTATAGATCCAGATTTCATTCAAGCCAACACGGATCTATTTCTCCCACACGCTACGCTAACAAATCGATTTCGCAAACAACTGTTGAATAAGCATGTTAACCCAAAGTTTATCCTTCCCGCCAGAGGCCGTATCTCTGACGGTTATGGGTATCGAATCCATCCTGTCTTGAAACGGAGGCGATTGCACAAAGGGGTTGATATCGCCGCCAAAACCGGCACTGCGGTAAGAGCCTCAGCCAGAGGGCGCGTTAGTTTTAGCGGAACTATGGGTGGATATGGTAAACTAATTATCATTGACCACGTGGGTGGCTACGAGACTAGATATGCGCACAATTCCAGGCTTTTGGTCAAACAGGGGCAGCGGGTGAGGCAGGGGCAAAAGATTGCTCTAGTGGGCAACACTGGGCTAACAACGGGACCACACCTGCACTTTGAGATTCGAAAACATCAAAAAGCAACTAATCCGAAAACATATTTGCGACTCAACTAGCAGAATCAGATATTACGATGAGCGGATACATCCACCATAGCTGAATTAGCAAGGTAGACGGAATAACGGAGGCATTCAAGTGAAGGCATTCGAAAGGGAAAAATCCCATTGCAGTTCGAGGTACAGATGGCTCTCAATCAGGGCGAGATATTGCCTGCTCGGTCTACTAGTTATCGGTTTTTTGTGGGGGTGTGCTGACCCTGACCAGAGAGTCGATCGACCGACGTTCGGCGATGATGATGGACGAGAGGCAAAGGCTCAGGCCGCCTTTCTGAAAGCGCAAGCGGCCATCGACCTAACCGGTATCGGGATCGATCTCTCCGAACTTAGCGATCTAGGTAACCTGGAATCTATACTTGCTAGCCCAGCGCAGCTTGAAGCTTTACCCGAAACGGCCATCCAGGATGCGATTGGTGCCATGTATAGTGTCCTGGATGCTTCCGGTGAACAGATTCCCTCTGCTGAAGGGCTTGCCCTGCTGGCTAGCCCAGCCCGGGCGACAGGATCTACCGACTCAATTCTGTCCGAGACAGATCAGATCTTGATGCACATCAATCTGGCCTATTTCTATATTTCCGATGCGGTACGTCTGTTACAGACCGAAAAAGGCGATCTATTCGAGGTCGGCTTTGAGGACGGTCAATACGATTTTCACCTGACTCCGGCAGCAGAGCAAAAGTTTAAGAATCTACAGTCGGAGGAATATATCCGCCAGTTCAGCGCTGAACAGCGACAAGCGGTTATTGATGCCGTCGTCTTGCTGACCAGTGCTAAAATTAAAGTTCTAGAACAACCCGGTGTAAAGGATATTAACGATAAACTAATTCAGGATCAAGTACTGTCCATCGACCGAAAGGTTAGCCGGCAGGACGCTCTCTTTCATCTGGATCGAGGTTTACAGATGGCTACAGAACTGGCACCGGATTTGGCAAAATCGATTAACGAACTCAACAAAAATGTGGCCGATGTCTTTACCGAAAAGATGCTGGATAAAGTAACGGAGTGGGGTTTTACCATTACGAATAAGGAAGAGGTCGGTGAGCGAATCAAAAAACTTATCTCCGGGACAAGCAGCCAATAAGGCTTAGTAAGGGAAGGATAAATGATGCGTTGTGTTAATCTGAAACAGTTTTTGATCGTTTTGTTAACCCTTCTGCCCGTGGCCGTCTGGGCCGGTGAAACACCACTGTTTCTTTATCGTGGATTACGAGCCACCAGTATGGGCAACGCTTATGAAGCTATTGCCGACGATCTTTCTGCCGTACACTATAATCCGGCTGGCCTGACACAGATCGAAAAAGTCTCTTTCCAGTTCCTGCCAATCCAACTCTGGGGGACACAAGATATTTTAGACCAGGCTTTGGGGATGACGGAATTTATGAGTGAAGTCGTTACACCGCTTACCAGTTCATCTAATCCCTTAGTTGATCCGTCATTAGCCGATGCCAGAACAAAATTAGTCGATCAAGTCACCAGTCTCTCCTCCAAGCATCTGGGAACAAAAGCGGACCTTGTTGGACTAGGACTGTCGATTCCGCTGGTCAATAAGCAGATGGCACTGGGGCTATCACTCTACTTCCAAACCTTGGCTGACTTTCAGATTGTCAAGCGTGGTCTGCCCTGGCCGGATCCAATTTTGCAGATTTTGGACGATCATGTCATCTATCGTGCTACACTCCAAGGGGCTTTCGCTACGTCACTGGCCTATCGGTTGGATATTGACCAGCCCTATATCAAAGCGGTTCATTTCGGGACCACGGCTCGCTTGATTGGTCGGGGTGAGGCAAGCGATGTGGACAATCCCTTTGCCGTCTCTGATCTACTAAACCCGGACCGGTTTGCGGAGGAATATTTTAGCCTGGGACCTGAAGAGGATATTACATCTTTGATAGAACGCCAATTTGGATACAGCATCGATTTTGGCACCATCATTACGCCTCTCGAAGGGCTGAATTTGGGCGTAGCTGGCCGTAATTTAGTTGGAGGTATTGGGGATAATACGTTTCCACCGAATGTGGCCGTCTCTGCAGCCGTTCGTCCGCTCACACTTCTGGAGATGGAGAATAAACTGGTCGATGTCACGCTGGCTACCACTTGGGATAATCCTAATGGAGATGATATGTTAGGTGGCTATGCCCTGGATCAATACACCGATAACATTCACCTCGGTGCCGAGGTGCGGATTTTGCCTAATGGGTGGATTGAGATCGGACTTCGAGCCGGAGACAACCAAGGATTCTCTACTTTCGGAGCAGACCTCCGCCTGCTGAAGTTTTTACACCTCGAAGCGGCTCGATATAGTAATTTACAAAGTGATTGGTGGGTTGGGGCAGCAAGAATTAGCTTCTAGTCCTCTACTGCTTTTATTTCTATCCTTCAGCACTTTTCTACTCTCCTCCACTGCTGAGTTGGAGCCCGTTGCGCAGAGTCGGCCAACTCTCACTAACGCAAATACAATCGACCGAATTCGAGTTGGCGATACCATCGACGTCACCGTTGAAGGATATAGTGAATACAGTCGGCAAATAACGGTACGCCGGGATGGTTTCATCTCTTACCCGTTGATTGACGGCTTACAGGTCGTTGGACTCTCCATTCAAGACTTGGAAACCAATCTGCTTCAAGCTCTCCAACCTCATCTAGGACAGCCTCGGATTTTCGTTGAACTGATCGAACGGCGTCAATACAAGATCTACCTGCTGGGTGAAGTCGAAGAGGCTGGCCAATACTATTTCGAAGCCGATCAGATCTACCTGACGCAAGCTCTGGCCCTAGCGGGTGGTGTCAAGAACCAATCCGCCGACCTGACCTCTCTCCAAGTTCGCCGCCAAGGTAGTATCGTTCAGACCATTAATCTAAATCGGTTATTGGAACAGTCGGAGATAGAACCTATCTTGAGTCCTGACGATGTGGTCTATGTGCCGAGTCGTTTGCAACCTCGCCCGGTTCACGTTACCGGGGCGGTTGCCGATGAGCAACAGACCTTCCAGATTGAGAGAACAGAACTTGATCTGCATCACGCCCTGGCTCTGGCTGGCGGCGTGCAACCCGACATCGCCGATCTTAGTAAAGCCATCGTCAGCAAACCGTCTGGTGAGCGGATCTTTGTCAACCTGTTGCAGACCAAAGTTGCGGTCAAGTTAACGCCGGGTGATGTCCTGTTTATTCCCAGTGCCTATCTGCCAGAGAAAGTCAGTGTTATGGGGGAGGTGGTTACTCCGGGTCAGTATGCAATTAAAAAACCGGTCGATCTGATTGAGGTCTGTGCGTTGGCAGGAGGCTGGTCGCCGAAAACAGCTAACCTGAAACGGCTGAAGATTTTTCGAGCCGACGGCTCTCAGAAACTGGTAGATCTGCTTCAGCAAATCGAGACCGGTCAGCCGATTTCAGAGGTCTATCCCGGCGATCGAATTTATATACCTGAACGGTTGCGGATCAACTGGTCGGCTATTTTGACAGTAACGACGATTGCAACTTTAATCTACAACATGGCAAAATAGAGTCAGTCTAAATCGCAGGATGTAACATGAAGATCGAATCTGTTGAAGCAATAAATCTCGCTTTCGAGTATCCACCTGACGAACGCTTCCGATATGGCGGTGGTATCTGCACTCACCGCCTGACTACGCTGATTCATGTCCATACCGATAGTGGATTAACCGGCATCGGTTCTATATACACCCACCCCGCGCTAGCCTATCTGATTGTCAGAGACCAACTTGCCCCCCTGTTACAAGGAGAAGATCCGACTGAGATCGAGTCTTTGTGGGAGAAGATGTACGGCTTGACGCTCTGGTACGGACGGAAAGGGGTAGCCATGACCACACTGGGTGGCATCGATACCGCCTTATGGGATCTGCGGGGGAAGATTGAAGGAAAGCCGGTCTGGCAGTTGCTAGGCGGTGAACGGCAGACCTGCCCGGCTTATGCCAGTGGCCTTCTCTGGAGAGATCCCGAAGAGTTAGCTGAAGAGGCTGCAGGCTATATTGAGCAAGGGTACCGTCGGGTTAAGATGCGGCTTGCACGAGGTGAAGCCTACGATACCGGTGCGGTTCGTGCTGTTCGTCAGGCAATCGGTGAAAACAACGATATTATGGTCGACGCTTCGATGCGCTATAAACCTGAATTGGCAAAGCGAATGGGCAAATTTTTTGAGGAACAGCAGGTCTTCTGGTACGAGGAACCGTTTGCCCCCAACAATATCGACGCCTATGCGAACCTTCGGCAGCAGATCAATGTCCCTATTGCTGGTGGGGAGAATGAGTTCGGACTACAAGGATTTCGAGAGATGATTCGAGCCGGGGCTCTGGATATCGTCCAGCCTGATACGTCTCGTTGTGGCGGGATCAGCGAAACCTGGAAAGTTGCGCGGATGGCACAACGGAATGGGCTAGGTGTCGCGACTCATTCCTGGAGCGATGCGGTGGCAATTGTAGCCAATGCGCACGTTGTCTCCGCTATACCGAACGGTATTACAGTAGAAATCGACCAAATGACTAATCCTTTTATCGAAGAATTGCTGGTCGAGCCGTTACAGATTCAAGGCGGTCAACTTCAACTGAGTCGTGTCCCTGGATTGGGGATTGAACTTAACATGTCGGTTGTGGATCGTTACCGAATATTAGACCCGCTGAATATTCCCGATGGTGTCTATTCAGACATGATGTTCGGCAAAGAAAACTTCCCTGAACCGTTCACCTACCACGAAATAGACAATTAAGCCAAAATTGCTTTGACCTGAACTTCCAGATAGAGTTTGGGTTTCAGCGTTTGCGAGATACCTCCTCAAATCTTAGTGTATCTCCAAGCGTGACTTCTCAACACTCAGATCTATCGTCTGTTGCAATTCCATTTATTTCAACGTTATAATAAATTTTCATCGGTGTAGCGACATCAAGGGGAGAAATAGACCTAAATGATTCGAGAAGCGATTCAAAAAGTGGTGGAAGGTAGCCACCTCACTCAAGGTGAGACGGTCGAAACGATGAACGAGATCATGTCAGGTGAAGCCACATCTGCTCAAATCTCATGTTTTATCACCGCACTGAGGCTGAAGGGTGAGACAATTGAGGAGATTGCGGGAGCCGCTCAGGTGATGCGTGAAAAAGCAACCCGGATTCAAACACGTCATCGGTTGGTGGTTGATACCTGCGGCACCGGAGGAGATCAGTCTCATACCTTTAATATCTCGACCACAGCCGCATTTGTGACGGCCGGGGCAGGAATCCCAGTCGCTAAACATGGGAACCAATCTGTTTCAAGCCAGAGTGGAAGTGCCGATGTCTTGAGTGCATTAGGCGTTAACTTGGAAATCTCTCCCCAAGAGGCGGGGCAGTGCCTTGATGAGATTGGGATTGGATTTCTGTTTGCTCCTGTGTTGCACAGTGCAATGAAACACGCCATCGGTCCTAGAAGAGAGATTGGAATCCGAACCATCTTTAACGTTTTGGGACCGCTGACCAACCCGGCAGGGGCGCAAGCGCAGTTGGTTGGTGTCTACGCGAAAGAATTAACTGTCCTCCTAGCTAAGGTGCTGAAAAATCTGGGAACCCAAATCGCCTTCGTCGTACACGGTCACGACGGCCTGGATGAGATTACCACCACAGATGAAACACAAGTCTCTTCCCTGACTGCCGGAAAGGTAGAAACCTACAACATCTCCCCGCACCATTTTGATATGCAGATCGCCAAACCTGAAGATCTCAGCGGTGGTACTCCCGCTATCAACGCCGAGATTACTCGCCAGATTTTGGACGGTGAGACAGGTCCCAAAAGAGACATCGTTATTCTCAATGCGGCGGCGGCAATTGTTGCCGGTGGGAAAGCGATGGACCTAAAGGCAGGTTGCACCGTGGCTAAGGCCTCCATTGACAGCGGACGAGCCAAGCAAAAATTGGAGTCACTGATCGAGTTCACGAACAAACCATGATTTTAGATCAGATTGTAGCTCACAAAAAGAAAGAACTACAGTTTGACCAGATTCAGGTTTCGCTAGCTGAATTGCAGTCGCGGGTTGTAGATCTCCCTCCAACTCGTGACTTTGAAGTGGCACTGAGCCAATCTAACTCCAACCAAATCTCACTGATCGCCGAGATTAAAAAAAAATCACCTAGCAAAGGGATCATCCGTCACAACTTCGACCCCGTCAATATCGCCACAATCTATGCCGAAAACGAGGCTTCGGCGATTTCAATACTGACCGATAGTCACTTTTTTGCCGGCCAACTCAGTTACCTACAACAGGTTAGACAGGCTGTCGAGTTGCCCCTTCTGCGTAAAGATTTCACTATCGATGCCTATCATCTCTACCAGAGTCGTGTAGCGGGTGCGGATGCGATTCTACTAATTATGGCAATACTTTCAGAGAAACAGGTAGGTGAATATTTAGATCTAGCAAGCCAGCTTGGTTTAGCCGCTTTAGTTGAGGTTCACACAGAATCCGAACTGGATCTGGCGTTGAAAGCGGAGGCCAAAATCATCGGTATTAATAATCGAGACCTGACGGTGTTCCAAACCGACCTGACAACCACTTTTCGACTAATCAAACAACTACCAGACCCACACGACAAAATTATTGTTAGTGAGAGCGGTATTCACACCCGGGACGATGTCTTAAAACTGCAATCGTCCAGAGTTAATGCCATTCTAGTTGGTGAGTCGCTAATGGGAAGTGGGGATATCGGATCTAAAGTCAAAGAGCTATTAGGCCAGTTTCCCCTAAGTTAACGCCTTGGACGTGTTAAAACTATGATCCCAGTAGAAAGCGACTGTCAGCTCTTTCTGTTGTTTCAGTCAAGTTTGGCCCAAGGTAGAAACTTCGCTACCGGGCAGCCAGAGCTTATTTATCTAGAGTTGCCTCCGGTCGCTTTGATCTCTCACTGAACTAAGGCCGCGGTGGAACCATCTGAAAAGGAGTTGTCACTATGAGCAAAATTTACGAACCATTGGCCGATTTCAAAACCGAAGACCTGCCTGAAAAAACGCTACCGTTCTGGAAGATTGCTGGACCGGGAGCCATCTTGGTCGGACTTTCTATCGGTGCGGGGGAAATTATCATTTGGCCCAGGGTTGCAGCCGAATTCGGTGCGAGCATGGTGTGGGCGGCTGTGTTAGGGGTCTTTCTCCAACTATGGATCAACTTCGAGGTCGGACGCTGGACAGTCGCCACAGGCGAAACTGTCTATACTGGCTACGCCCGCGTCTGGCGCGGGTTCTCACTGGTGTTCATTCTCCTGACTTTGTTGGGCTAGCTAGCCCCCGGCTGGGGCCGGGCTTCGGGCCTGGCACTCAAAGCACTACTGGTGAGTCCGGAAGGCTTCGGTTCCGATACATTCTGGACGATGGTTACCTTTGCTGCGGTAGCCCTGATACTATTTGGGCCCAAATTGGTCTACAATTCAGTAGAAAAAACGATCGAACTGCTGGTTGCCATCGTCACTGTTGGATTAATTGCCGTGGCGGTTTCGGTCGGCTCAGTTGAGACGTGGAAAGAGCTAGCAGGTGGGTTACTGAACGTGGGACATATTGATCCTGGTATGTCAGTCAAAGCCTTCTTCATCGCTCTCGTTTTTGCCGGTGCTGGCGGTACGGCCAATTTATTCTATACCTTCTACCTTCGTGACAAAAATATCGGTATGGGAGCGCACCTGCCAGAAATGCAAAATCCACTCCGGGGAAGAAGCGAAACAGTTCCAGCTACCGGTTTTATTTTCGCTGAAACCGACGAGAATAACAGCCGCTTCAAAGCCTGGTGGGACTATGTCAAGAAGGACCAAATCCTCTTTTTCTGGGCCTTGAATACGGTAACGATTCTGTTGTTTATCTTCGGTGCTCTGGCCGTTTTGCACCCCAAAGGTATTGTGCCGGCCAAAGGTACATTGGTGTGGGATGAAGCCGAGGTGCTGGGCGAAGTTTGGGGCGGTCCGGGGCGTGTTATTTTTCTATTGGTCGGCGTAGCGACGCTTTTTGGCACACAACTAGCTTTGGTTGATGGTGTTGGTCGATCGATCGCTGACATTGTTTATACCAACTTCAAAGGTGCCCGCAAGCGAGAGTTGAGTTGGTGGTACCTGCTGGTAGTTGGCATCTGGATAGTCGCCGGTTGTCTCATTACCTACGTGATGGAACTGAGAGGCGTCAGCGAATTGGGCTTTCTATTCAATGCCGCCTATATGGGTGGATTCGCCATGGCCATCTACGTGCCGCTGACCCTCTATATGAACCATCGATTTCTGCCTCGATCAGCCAGGCCGGGCCTTCTCTGCACTATAATGATGATCATTGCTTCCCTGGTCTACGTTGGGTTCGCCGTTTCCAGCATCGTCTGGGAGATCGGGCAGCGCATCGAGGGATCTTAATTCTCCCGGGGTTCCCGCTACCGATGTTCGCTTTACAAAAATAATAGCGGTACTTGACCGGTCTACCGGAGAGGCTACATTTTCAGAGACCGTACCTATACGAACCACGCATAAAGGAAAAGGTAATGATCTGATGAAAGGTTTTATGGTTCCATTAGCAACGCTAACCAACTTTGTCCTGCTCTCGTCTGTTACGACCACCGAGCCGGTGCTTCGACCATGGAAAGAGAACCCCTGGTATTGGAGCTATCATGGTGAACCGGTGTTGCTGCTTGGCGGCAGCGATGACGACAACCTGTTTCAATGGCCGGAAAGAGAATTGATCGCGCAACTGGATCGGCTGGCCAGTGCGGGCGGAAATGTGATTCGCAATACTATGAGTGACCGCAAGGACCAGGGATTCGAGATCTATCCATTCAAACAGCTCGACAGCGGTCTGTACGACCTTAAGGTGTGGAACGAGGAATACTGGCAACGCTTTGAACGCATGTTGCTTCAAACAGCAGATCGCCGCATCTTTGTCCAGATCGAAATCTGGGATCGCTTCGATTATAGCGATATGAACGGCAGTGGACGCTGGCAGATCCACCCCTACAACCCGGCCAACAACGTGAACTACACCTACGATCAATCGGGCTTTGCCGCCCGTTACCCCGATCATCCGGGGGCCAATAAACAGCCCTTCTTTTTCACCACACCTAACCAGCGTAACAACCAGGTTGTCTTGCCATACCAGCAACGGTTTGTGGATAAACTGCTGAACCATACCCTGAAATATGATCACGTTTTGTACTGCATGGATAACGAAACCAACGGCGAAGAGGAGTGGAGCCGATTCTGGGCAAAATTTATCAAGGAAAAGGCAGCCAAACAGAATAAAACCGTTTACCTCACTGAGATGTGGGACGACTGGAACCTGACGGCTGATCGACACAAGCGGACCTTCGACCATCCTGACCTTTACGGTTTCGTGGACGTATCGCAGAACAACCACAACAAAGGGCAAAAACACTGGGACAATTTTCTGCACGTGCGCAACTACCTGGCATCACAACCCCGACCAATGAACACCACCAAGACCTACGGTGCTACCGGCAACAAGTTTGGCCACACCGATCAGGATGGTATTGAGCGGTTCTGGCGTCACCTGCTGGCCGGGGCAGCTTCAATGCGGTTTCACCGACCTGATTCTGGTCTGGGATTGAATGACAAGGCGGTGGCTTGTATCCGCGCAGCCCGTCAACTGGAATCACTACTGCCTCTCTGGTCGATAGAACCGGTCAACGAACTGCTCTCCGATCGCCAGGATAACGAAGCCTACGCGGCTACCGATGGTAGAGGCCGTACTTATATCGTCTACTTCCCCTCGGGTGGAGAGGTCCGGTTGGACTTATCGGAGGCGTCAGAAATCTTGACCATTCAATGGATCAACATCGATACCGGTCAGTCTGAACCACAAGGACGCCTGTCCGGTGGCAGCCAAATCTCGCTGTCTTCACCCGGCAAGGAAAACTGGGTCGCCGCTATCCTTACACCTCATAATTGAAGTCTAGGCCTTCTTGCGAACTTGCCCTCACTCCAAGTGAAGGTAGGTGATGGAACTTAAAGCCCCCTTAGTTTTCTATATCCCACTCAGCCGGAACCCTACCTGGGTATTAGAGTAATGCTGTCTCCATCGCGCCGATAATTTCCGGTTTATCCAGTTCCGTAAGCGTCAAGAATAGAGTGCTCGGGTGGGGATAGAACCTCAGGCGGCTTCGGGTTGTTGCCAGTAATTGTCCCATTGGTCGTTGAGAATCAGTTGTCGCCAGCAGAGAAGCCGATCCGCTCCGGTACGACTCCAATTTGGCCCTCTTCGTTTCTGTCGGCAGCAAACTAACAGATCAACCGCCTTTTCCGCCACCGCTGAACCAATCTAATACCCCACCTGCTGGAAGTGGTGATAATCAATCATGGCCGCCT
>JASMLX010000340.1 GCA_030748495.1 Candidatus Poribacteria bacterium
CGACCATGTTCTAACTGGCTCGCATTAGTATTAACCGGGTTAAAAACGACCCAGTCACCCTCCTTCAGCATTAGGTTACCGGTCTCTATCTGATGCTGATTAATCACAATCTGAAACGCTGCGTCCTGATCAATTGGTATGGCAATATCATCTGAACCTGGATCTACTACGTAACGAAGCCGCAGACTGTGGCCAGCCAAAACACGATCGTCAACAGGTTGTTGGTAAATCTGCTCGACCGACTCTTTATTAGATTGATATTCCAGTAGCAAATATTCCTGTAAGCTAGACTGTAAACTATATTTAGGAGCTTGATTTAAGAAATTGACAAAATCGATCTCTGTTTTCTGAATCCGTTTATTTGTCTGAGTGAATTGCTGCTCCAAATGGTGCAGAGCGGAAATTCGTTGTTTGGCAAAAGATTCTAACTGAATGGGTAAAATCGACGGGAATTGATCTAGTCGTTGCTGCTCTGTCGGCTCGACTACAATCTGCTGCACACTTTTCCGGGCAATATAGGCATACTCAATTGGGATTTGAGAGCTAAAGCCTATTTTGCCATCCATTTCAACCTGTCGTTGGTCGATCACTTGATCTCGACGCGTATCAAAAATTGCTGTCTGAAACAGCTTTTTATATCCCTTCCAATTAAATTGCATCGCTTCAGCAGTTTGATAGAGGGAGGGACACAACCGGCCCAGATTTTGACGATCCTTTAGTTCTTGATCCAGATAAGAGACCATCTGCTGGTTTATGGCCACAGTTTGAGAAATTAAGTCGAGCAGTTGTTGGGCCGGCTGGCTATCTTGGTAACGGGCCAAGGCGTTGCAGAGTAAAGAATATGTGTATCGATCGTAAAAGTAGAAGTGCAATTGAACTGGGGTAACAGGTATCTGTTTCAGTAAAAATTGGATTAATCCATTTAACAACTCTTTTTCGCCCAAACTAGCAGCTTCGGCTAACGTAACTGTGGATTGCGAGTCCTTGTTATTGTGGTTTTCCAACGGAGACATTTGAGCCCAATCCGATTTCAACCGAGAGCCTCGGACACCAGCAGCTAGCAGATAGAGGCGATCCAGTATATAATC
>JASMLX010000341.1 GCA_030748495.1 Candidatus Poribacteria bacterium
TGAGTTCCGGTCTCTATCAGACACGAATAGAATATCTGCGCTGGTTACCAGAACAGATATTTAGAAGCAATCAGATGGAAAGAAAATGTTTTAAGACCTTTTGTCTTATCGCGATTTCTGGTCTTGTCTGGCTAGATTTTGTTTTTGTCATTTCACAATTCCTCTTTGTAACCTAATTTTTCCCTGGTAGAATAAAGCATCACTGGATACAAAAAGGTGCCGGTAACATTTTGCGGTGCAGAACCGGTTGGGCTTTCCAACTCCAACCTGATGTCGAGTATCCGGAACATGGATGGCATAGGCTTCCAGCCAGTCTTTGTTCGATGTTTGATTGGAAAGTCCTTCAGGTGGAATCCGCTTAAAAGGCTTTTTGTATAAAATCAGATCAGGCTGACAACTATTTTAGAATCACCATCTTGCGGGTTTGACTATGTTGACCAGCTTGGATCCGATAGAAATAGGTGCCGGAGGACACATTTTCTCCGCTATTCGTTTTTCCATCCCAGTGGACGGCTCTATCACGACCCAAATAGTAACCATTGGCTTGAAAGCCTTGATCCAATTCCTGCACTAAATGCCCGGTTGCATCGTAGATGCTGATTCGAACCGCTGCTGATTCGGCCAGTTGATAGGGAATCCAGGTCTCTGGATTAAACGGGTTGGGATAGTTGGCCAACAAGGTTGTCTGCACCGGTTGAAGGGATGCCAGAATATTTTTGAGTACCATTACCCCTTGTTGAAATTCGGCTGATTTATCGTCAACCTTCTGGCTGAGTTGGATCCACCCTTTAACCAACTGGCTCATACTTTCCGGTTGATTAACAACCGAAGGTGCCGCAGCCTGACCGAAGCACTGAGCTACCAAAATCAGATCAAAGATATCGATTATCTGATCACCGTTAGTATCAGTTCGGTCGGTAACATTTTTCTCACCAAACTTTTGGGCCACCAGAATCAGATCAAAGATATTGGTAATACCGTCCATATTGACATCGGAGGCCGGCACGCTGATGACGGTAATCAGAATATCTTTAACCGAAATGGGAATTGATTCAGCCTGAGCATCCCCCAGATGTGTATTGTC
>JASMLX010000342.1 GCA_030748495.1 Candidatus Poribacteria bacterium
CAATACGGTGAACAGGCGGTTACCGAGATGACCGCCCAGTACATGGGCAAGATCACCCACTTGGACCATCGGGTAGGGGAGATTATTGCGGCGCTGAAACAACGTGGCAACTGGGAGAATACTGTTATCGTGTTCTCGGCTGACCACGGTGACAACATGGGCGAACATGGACGTGTCTCCAAGGGCGGTTTCCAGGATGGATCGGCGCGGGTCCCGCTTATTATTAGCGGTTCAGCCGCGCTCATCAGTGCGCGTGGTGATCGTAATCCTTCACCCGTGTCTTTCCTGGATTTATTTCCAACCTTCCTGGAACTGGCGGGGGCAAAGATCCCGGATTATTGCCAAGCTACCTCACTGTTGCCAATCCTCAGAGGTGAATCCGATGGAGTCAATGATGCCGTCTTCTCTGAGATTGCTAACGGCGATAGCTTCAACTACATGGTTCGGGACCAGCGTTGGAAATGGTATCTCCAGACCAGGAATAATCGCCAAGGCCTATTCGACATGGAGAGAGACCCTCATGAAATGCGAAATCTAATCAGTTCGACGGCTCAGGCCGATACTCTGCAGAGACTGCGTGACCGGATGTTGCATTTCCTCCTGGTTACACAACTTAATCAGGGGCGCGGCTATCAACCTTTATTTAAACGCTTGGGAATGACATTTGCCAGCCAAGATCAGGATGAGAGAAAGCGAATCATTTGCCAACGACTGGGACAGGTACATAGTTAAGACGTTAGGCCAGAAATAGTCTCCACGGTACTGGCCAGCCCTCATCGAGGCAATGACCAGAGGGTAATAGGAGTGGAGGACCGGGATGTCTAGCGTATCAAGACAGTGCTGAAACTCGAATATGAAGGAAAGCCAGAGGGCGGTTCTGTTTTCAGGCCCAGAACACCGGCTGAGTAAGCCGGCCTTGTGGCGGGCAATTTTGAGGCCGAGGAGAGAGGTCATAATGGCAAATCATAGAATCATTCAATCATTCAGCCGCTAGATCTCGATCCCAAGGGATTAGCCATTTCAATGACGGTAATTGGTCGGCCGTAACAGATAACTTCCTAGAAAAACAGATTTAAATTTACG
>JASMLX010000343.1 GCA_030748495.1 Candidatus Poribacteria bacterium
CATTCAACCATTGGTAAATCGGCTGTACTGAGAGCTCGTAGGACAAATTTAGTGTCAATTAAAGCTCCGTTTTTCCACAGGACATCGGCACATTCAGGAGTTGACCAAAGGGAAGGATCATCGCCTGCAAAATTAGCATATGAAAGAGTGTGATGGATAAGGGTTTGATTGGAACCGTCTGAATCCGAATCCTGCAATAGTTGGGGATTTTTTTGAATCAGCAGATTGAGAGATTTTGGGTCTTTTTGCTGGATGAATGAAACAGCTTGCTCAAAGATTTGAGATATATTTGTCATTGCTCTTGTACCAAAGCAAAACTAGGAAGCCAAACAATCAGCAAAAGTAATAGACCAATACGTTTCATTTCAATTTTTCCAGATTTCAATTCCAAAGTGGATCATGATTGTAGTCTAAGCTATTAAGTACAAGCAGGAATTGGGTGAAATCATTATACAACATCCGTAAATTCTTATAAAGGCTGGATTGGGTGAGCAGAAAACCTAACATTTCTGCAGATCATTCCATTCCAACTTGAATCAGCTATTCTGGATTGACATGAAACACCTGGATGCTATTTAAGGTGAAAAGATCTATAAATTTCTATATCTTTGGAACTCGTTTTTTTAGAACTCAGGGTTCAGGTACTAGGAAATATAAAATGGTTGGATTTAATAATAAAATTGATTAGATCTTCTGTTTATTCCATGTTCTGAATGAACATGTAGCAACCAACATCATCTTGAAAAACTAAGACTTGTGAAAACACTAATGGCTATTCTCATTGAATACCACAGAGAGGGAATTTTAAGATGGCGAGATTTAAAAGAGGAGTGTTTTCAGGGCTACCTAATAATAAATACTATAAGGTGGACGTGAACTCACTCAAATTGGGAGTGGAGATTTAAATCATTACTCTAAGATGTAAAGGATTAACAAGTTTTTAGGATCTTGAAGACCAACTACTTTAGAATTACCATCTTTCTAGTGTCAGTATAACCATCAGCTTCAATTTGATAAAAGTACGTTCCTGAAGATACTTGCTCTCCAGTATCAGTCCTACGATCCCAATAAATTGGTCTAT
>JASMLX010000344.1:0-558 GCA_030748495.1 Candidatus Poribacteria bacterium
ACAGCTTTTAAAATGGCGCAAACCCTTACACTGTCTGCCTTTGAGGGCTAGGTGAACAGAGTGAACACCTTTTTTAGCTATACCCCTATCCTTTTGAAATCTAACCGGAAAACAGAGTTAGGTAATAATTAAGGTAGAGGTATATCTATTTTGCTGTTCACTCTGTTCACCTATGAGCCAAACCCAGTTATATCAAGGGTTTGAACCCTTTTTAACCCTGTTCATTTGCTGTTCAGGTGAACACTACTTCTGTTCCTCAACGCCAGAATCCGCTTAGATCCAAGCCCATGCCCTCGGCCTGTTGACGATCTATCAACACCGCTCGTTTTCGTTTTCCATCTACCAATTCGGAGAAGTTGACCAATCTACTGATATCCACCACATAACCTGCCCGCTCCCGGTTCTCCCGCAGTTGCTTCTGGTAAGCAGTACGATCGAGTAACTCGCCTGACAACTGTGTGTCGCGAGAAAACGCCGGTATTCAGCCAGGCACACGTCCAGACGGGTGGCCACCCGCTCCTGCTCCTGATGGGTTAAATAGTGGATGCCGGATTGTAA
>JASMLX010000344.1:568-1035 GCA_030748495.1 Candidatus Poribacteria bacterium
AGGCCCTGCGGACGGTTAACCTGCTACTAAGGCTGATTCCATGACCAACAGCAGGGGTGACCTGGCTGCCAGTCTGAGGCGGAGCTGTGGAGCGATCCTCGCTTAGTAACCGAGCGTACAGAGTGGAACGAGCCACTCCAAATTGTTCACACACTACCGTGGTAGAAACCTCCTGTTCTTTCAGTGAAAGCAAGAACTACTCAGACGGTTTGATTATCGAGCTCTTTTGAACGCTCAAATATCATCCAGCTGGTTATTGGACGGTGGGAGGACCAATTTGGCCCCGATGGTTAGCCGGCTAGCAGGGCCAAAAACCTGGCTAGCAGGATACTATTGGCCAGCAGGTTAAATGTCCCAAAAACAGGCTGGTATTTCCGGTAATTGTTTGAATTTTGTCAGCCAATCCCTTCCCAATTTGCTTAGCCCCTACAACAGACCGCAACCTGTACGGCTTGTGCCTACTGGCC
>JASMLX010000345.1:0-270 GCA_030748495.1 Candidatus Poribacteria bacterium
GGTGGAAGCTCGATGGTGATCTTAAGAATAGCGCCGCGGAGGCGCCGAAGACCTTGCTTGCAAACCTGGAAGGCCTACACACACCCGTCATGCCGAAGAGCCTGCCAAGCTCGTGGCTTACTTACCATCTTGCGCATCCCGGCCCAGACAATGTCAAACCCGCAGATCCAAACTGTGCCATATATTATGGAGGTCTTTATCATCTTCATTATATCTATCAAAACAGAGGGCACTCTTTTGCGCATGTAACAAGCAAGGATATGGTGCATT
>JASMLX010000345.1:280-514 GCA_030748495.1 Candidatus Poribacteria bacterium
GAATGGCAACCCACTGTTCTCACGCCGCCTGCAACAGGGCATGGTATGTATAGTGGCACTGCATTCCTTACCAAAGAAGGTAAGCCGGCCATCATCTATCACGGCCAAGGTTCCAAAAGAAACCAGATCGCCTTTGCAGAGGATGATAAGCTCAACAAGTGGTCAAAACCATTTCCAGTGGAGCCTAAAACAGCCGACGGTAAACCAGCAGAAATGCGCCATTGGGACCCTGAT
>JASMLX010000345.1:524-1035 GCA_030748495.1 Candidatus Poribacteria bacterium
ATCAAAAGATCTCAAAAACTGGGAATTTCTCGGAGAACTGCTGCATCCAGATTTTCCTGAAGACCTGGGCGTGCCTAAAGGCGAAGATATCTCCTGCGCCAACCTATTCAAAATCGGCGACAAGTGGATGCTCCTGTGTATCAGCCATAAGTTGGGCGCTCGCTATTACCTCGGTGATTTTAAAGATGAAAGATTTCTTCCCGACCATCACGCCATGATGAACTGGTGGGGGTGGGACTGTTTTGCCCCAGAGTCACTTTTGTCACCAGATGGTCGACGTGTGATGTGGTCATGGTGTACGCCGCCCATTAAGGCCTGGGGGCAGAAAGGCAAAACAAGTGATCTTGCTTCGCTGATGGAAGGGGAAAAGAAGATTCAGCCGGGCATACAATCTTTACCTCGCGAGCTCAGCCTTCCGGAGGATGGTGTGTTACGCATCAAGCCCTTGCGCGAGCTCGAAACGCTCCGCACCGATCCGAAACAGAAGCGGAATATCACGGTGAAGAGTGAT
>JASMLX010000346.1 GCA_030748495.1 Candidatus Poribacteria bacterium
ACACAGCAGTTCTTCCGCTTCAGCCTGAGTCATATACTCAGTCTCGCGGCTGTAGGGTTGAAGAAGCGTTTCGGGTGGGGAGTTATCATCAGGATACTCAAGCGTTACGCATGAGCGTCCGAGATACCACCCAGCCGCCGATTTCATTGCTTGGATTGTACTAATCCAAACGGTTTCGCCATCTAGTTTTGGTTTCATGGTTGAAACCTTTCTGTCCCTACGCAGGGACTTTATACTACCATTGAAGGCTGGTAGCTGGGCCTGTATGTTTCAGACGTTGTGAGGATACGCATCCTCCTCGTCCCCCCGGTAGTTGGCCACTGTCTCGATGTCGAACACCATGGTGTTCATGACGAGCCTCCTTTCAGTTTGTTGACAATTCGGAGAGAATTGCCGGGACTTGAATCCCTGTCGTACAAGTCAGCACGACAGAGGTAAACCTTGCCATCGTCACCTTTCCTGAGAAAGGCTTTGATTGGACGACCAAGAACATAGTCATAGAAGTGAGGCACCCCATCCTCTTCAGGGCCAAGTTGGTCCCTGGCCTGATCGACTGTTATGTGGAACGCCCCAGTATCAGGAATGCTGGAGTTGTTGTGCAACTCCATCAGAAGCTCCGCAGGGTCAACTCCTGTCACATCAATATTCATGTCAAACCTCCTTTTCCTGCTGACAGTCGCAGATGTGGAAAGTCCCGCAAATCGCCCCACTCTCGGGGCATACCTCTACATCGTCTACGATGTAGCCTTCTCCATTACACTGTTCGCAAACCAGACTCATCTTGAGCATTGTAATTAATGTAGTGAGAAACGTCATTCCTTTTCCTTTCTAAAAGGGGGTACGGGGGGGAAAGCCAACACAGCTTACCTTACCTAGCCCCACGGAAATTCGTGACCCCTAAGTCAATTATCAAGCTCATCCGGCATCTCAAGTATCTCATTCTTCTTAATAAGTTCTATAGGATCTAAGGATGGGACCTCATCAAAGGTTTGTGTTCTAGCTCTAGGAGGCAGGA
>JASMLX010000347.1 GCA_030748495.1 Candidatus Poribacteria bacterium
ATTATGCGTGAGTTGCATCGCTGGGGAGCGCACGCCATGGTAATTACAGTATGGCTTCATATGTTCAGAGTTTTCATGACCGGTTCGTATAAGCCGCCAAGGGAATTTAATTGGTCTATAGGTGTTATTCTTTTATTGTTAACCCTATTGTTAAGTTTTACCGGTTATCTTTTACCTTGGGATCAGTTAGCGATATGGGCAATTACTGTTGGTGGCAACATGGCTAGGGCCACTCCCTTTCTTGGGTCTGAAGGTCCAGGTGCGGCCTTGCTTGCTATTGGTGATATCAATTTCATTACTATGGCAAGTGATGCAAGGTTTGCATTAATTGGTGGACGGTTTATGGGTGAAGCTGCATTGCTACGATTCTATGTGCTACACTGTATTGGCTTACCTTTTATAATTATGATCTTTATGGCGGTTCATTTCTGGCGAGTGAGAAAGGATGGTGGTATCTCTACACCAGTGTAAACATGGGTTCCTTTAAGGAAATTGTTAATACCATATCTAACCCAACAATATTGTTTACCTCAGTTGTAATAATATTCCCTTTCATATTCCCACCAAGTGATTGGTTTGAAAAATGGCATCGCCGCCTAGGCCTGCATCACATTTGGAGCAAAAAAGCAATAATCATTGCCGTTATCGGCATGGTTTCATTTTTCATTTATGGACTTGGTGATTATAATTTCCAAAAAATAGTATTAAAGCCGGATAATGTACCTATATCAGGCCTGATATTTCTGGTTGTGTTTTTTACTTGGTTAGCTATGAATCAAGCATATAGTAATGATGAAAGACTTGATGATGGTAAAAAACCAGGTGAATTCTATGAGCCACCAAATGATAAAGTACTGGTTTGGCCGGATTTAGTCTATATTGAGCTAATATCATTAATTATTGTTTCTGCATTTTTACTCGTTTGGTCAATTGGGCTTCCAGCGCCAATTGAAGAACCGGCTAATCCTACGGAATCTCCCAATCCTGCGAAAGCGCCATGGTATTTT
>JASMLX010000348.1 GCA_030748495.1 Candidatus Poribacteria bacterium
TTGTTGGGGGTTGAAAAGCTGACCTTGGCGCAGATCCACGAGGTCAACCTGGCTGGTGAGGAGAAGATTTTTCAGCCCGGAGGCACATTGGAAGGATTGCGCCAGGCGCAGAAGCGTGGTTGGTGTGATTTCATCGGCATCACTGGGCGGGCGATTCCGCTGCTGGCCCAACTGGCGGCGACAGGGGAATTTGATGCGGTATTGTGTTATCACGATTACCATCCGTGCGTGCAATTGGCGGCTGAGGAAGTATTACCTGCAGCGACCGAAAATGAGATGGGTATAGTTATCGCCACGCCTTTGGCCGGTGGAATTTACGTCGAGAGGGAGCAGCAGCAGGCGGTGGAGCAGAGATTCGAGGGGGTGGAGGAGCGGGCAGCGGCTTGGAGTGTGATTGACAGCTTGCGGCAGGAGTCCTCGAGCTTGCCGCAGAGTGCATTTCGCTGGATCTTAGCCGATGAGCGAGTGGCAACCGTGTCGAGCGGGGCCTCTAATGTGTCGGAACTAGAGGAAGTGGTGGAGGCGGGAATTATGGAGCCATTGGCACATCAATAAGGACAAGTGAGAGTCTACAGCACCTGCTAGTTTCGACCAGTTGAAACAAAGAACTAACGGTATCAGACCTTGCTTCTGTGACTCGGCTTCACCTTACTCTCTGCCACGATCTCTCGGTTTAATCATGTCAATAATTAACCTCCATTATTGACATGCCGGCCAGACTTTGAACTTCAAAGCTTGGACGCTACTTCGACTTGTCATTGGTGACAGGGCTGGGTGCTAATCATGACGTTTGGATCGGTAGACACTGACTTCCATCGCATCTTTCTTAACCCAGGGCAAATCGATGTCAAACCATTCGGTCCGTGTCTCAAAATTGGCCCGGACAAATTCCAAATAATCTAACATTTCTGCTTGCCCAATACCCACATTGTCAGCCAGTAAAATTGCCCCTTCAGCTAGGTTCGGTTCTACAGCTCGAAAACAGGGGTAG
>JASMLX010000349.1 GCA_030748495.1 Candidatus Poribacteria bacterium
TGAGCAAGGGGACATACAAACATAGTCACATAGTCACTTAGTTACATACGAAGCGACTAGAAGAACGAGTGCGCCTAGCGGCGCGCTCGTTGAAAATACATTCTCACAGAACCATCACAACACTGAAACCTTGACTATACATTATCCATTTCACTATTA
The DNA here is from genome assembly GCA_030748495.1 of Candidatus Poribacteria bacterium. GTDB lineage: Bacteria > Poribacteria > WGA-4E > WGA-4E > UBA9662. Next base: position 160 of record JASMLX010000349.1, read on the forward strand.
TTCTCTAGTATATTTTTAGGCCACGCCCTCGGCGGTGGCCTCTATAGGTGGTGTGTCAGTCAGTGAGTAGATTTTTTTGTGGAATTTTTTCATCAAAACTGTCTATAAAAGAACAAGCTATAATATCTTGATTCACTCCTTAGAGGAGGTGATATCCATTTAACTTCAAACTATGGTTTCCGACCACCGAATCGGCTCAAATTTTTTCACGGCTCCGTGTGTGTCTACTCTACATTTCATATTTTCAGACCAAATGCCCCACGTGCACGTGGGCACGTGCCTTTTTAAGAAAAATATTTCCAAAAAAACTAAAAAAACTACCTGTTTTCCCATCTTTTCTATAAAAGACCAAGTTTTCAAAGTTGAAATTCTCTGGGTTCTGATCACAGAATCGGCTCAATTTTCAACGAGCGCGCGCTAGCGCTCTCGTTCTACTAGTCGCTTCGGATGATGTAAGTTGTAAGTTGTTGTAAGTCGTCCCCTTGCTCATGAGCAACTCAGGAGCAACTTCAAAGTGGAATTACGATGGCTTCCGTTTTGTGTGACTCCGTGTGTTTCTCCTCTGACAACATGCCACATGCCCCACGTGCACGTGGGCACGTGCATGTGCCGTTTTATGAAGGCACGTGCCAAAACTTGCTCTTAGGAACTTTACCAACTCTAGAGCAACTTCAAAGTCAAATTACGATGGTTTCCGAACTCCGAATCGGCTCAATTTTCAACGAGCGCGCCGCTAGGCGCTCTCGTTCTACTAGTCGCTTCGGATGTCGTTTGTGTCTATACTTGTCCCCTTGCTCATGAGCAACTCAGGAGCAACTTCAAC
>JASMLX010000034.1 GCA_030748495.1 Candidatus Poribacteria bacterium
CAATGAGCAATATAAGCTTCTTCTTTCCTAAAAGAGTACAGGGCTATGCCCTGGGAATGAATGCGGGAATTGGGAACCTGGGCGTTGGAGCGATGCAAAAGATAATTCCTCTGGTTATTGGACTTTCACTTTTTGGAGCTATAGGTTCTGAGGCAATTGTGAAAGGAGTCCCCTTTGATGGTTTGCAAAATGCTGGTTGGGTTTGGGTTCCGCTGTTGATCCTTTCGGTTATAGGAGCATTCTTTGGGATGAACAATGTGGTAACAGGAACACCGAGTCTTCCAGGAACGATACAAGGGGTTTCGAAAACTGCTTATATGATTGCTTTAGGATTGATAGCCGCTGTGACAGGTGCATTCTTGCTGATTGGTTTGCCCTGGGAAAGTTGGGGAATGAAAAATGCATCCATTTGGATTGTAGTTTTCGTTGTAGCCTTCATCACTGTGCTACTGATGAAATATGCAACTCCGGGAGAAATCCGGGGAAACCTTAATAAGCAATTCGAAATATTTAAAAATAAGCACAACTGGGTAATGACAATTATCTATACGATGACATTTGGTTCATTCATTGGATTCTCCTTTGCATTTCCGAAGTTATGTCAGGACATATTTGTGTACACTGACTCTGCAAATCCGGATTATATCAATCCGAATGCTCCGAACTTCATGCTGTGGGTTTTCATCGGACCGATGATTGGCGCTTTGATCCGACCGGTTGGGGGAATAATTGCTGACAAGGTCAACAGTGGAGCAAAGGTGACATGTACTAGTACTATACTACAGATATTGGCAGCATTAGCTGTAGCCTATTTTGTTATTCAGGCCAAACAGAGCGATACGCCTGAGGTATATTGGTGGCCGTTCTTCTCTTTTTTCATGGTCCTATTCCTAACCACTGGTATTGGTAACGGCTCTACCTTTCGCAGTGTACCGTATATCTTCAGCAAAGAACAGGCAGGCCCTGTTCTCGGATGGACCTCAGCGATTGCCGCTTACGGCGCATTTATTATCCCTAAAGTGTTTGGACAACAAATTAAAGCTGGTCACCCTGAATATGCTTTATACGGATTTACTGCTTACTATGTGATCTGTCTTGTGCTTAACTGGTGGTATTACCAGGGGCCCAAAAGAGAATTTGATAACCCATAAGTCTAATCCTAAGTCGGTTAACTTTTGATTTAGACGGGGCCGTAAATTACCCTATTAAATAATATTTGATGCTAGTAAGGATGGGGACAGTTCCATTAAGAAAGCTGAGTTACACTATGGCCGCAGGTGAAGAGGCTGAACCATCGCCTGAAAGGAACCTGGGGTAACTGTGGTGTCCAGTGGATGTCAGCCCTGGCGGCCAGGATGGAAGATCAAGCCGAGAGCCAGGCGCCAGACAGAGTCAAAGAGATGCATGCGCCACTGGTAGAGATCTGGCAGCAGACGCAAACGGCCATGCAGGACTGGTTGTCAGAAGTACCGGCCTGATCTGATCTTCCACTCTCTATTCACTATTCTCACTTCATCCTTCCCTCTTCACCCCTCCCTGCCTCTCTTAAAACTAGTGCAAAACCTGACCTCATTCTTTACCTGATAAATGTAGAGAGAACTTCCCCGGGATCTATTGGTAACACAAACGCTGCAACGCACCTGTTCTCGTCGTACAGAGTACAATTTCTTGCGACTAGACCTAAGCATTTCAAACGCTCTGCCATCTGAGTAATCTAACAACATTAGTGGCTAAACTGCTACTTTAACCCTAGCATATTATCTCTGATGTGGGCCTCGAGACGTTGGTCGGGATGTTTAATTGTCGACGAAGGAGCATTTTGGTAGAATATCCGAAGTTAGAGTCTGTTGAGATCCGATTTCACTGGAAGGCAGGTAATTACCATTTTATCGATATCTCAAATTGAACAATGCTATCAGCAGGAGTATCTGCTGGCTTCCGGTTTAGTATCGGAAGAAGTCTCGGAAAAGACAGAAACTGTATTGTGGTCACTTCTGGAAATGAGACCAGATCAACCGGAGAGTTGGAAAGCTGTGTCACCTCACGCTAGAGTCCAGACTTACAGAAATCTGATTGATGTCACCACCACTGAACCTGGTTTACTAGCTTGTTGTACCGCCGAATTTATGTAGAGCGTGGCACAACTACTGAAAGACTCAGAGATCATAGGACATCATCCCAGTGACATCAACACTATCAATGTCTTGTACTGTTCTTTCAACACCTATTCGCTCACGCAGGCACGGCCAATGTCACTTCCAAACCGAGATTTACTTTTTGCTATCTATGTACCTGCCCGGCCTACGATAAGTGGAGGCATTCAGCCGACTGGAATTCATGGTTCCTCTAAGAAGTGGTGCGGCCTGATGCGGGCCAGAGTTGTGTTACACTACCCACATTCGTCTTCAGCCACATACGTGTTAAAATAGGTGCTATACCACAAATCATCCACCACCTGTTGGAGGAAATATGACTGCTCCTAATCAAGGATCTGATCCGACTAATATCCAGGGATTCGCTGATACCGACTCAACTGAGCGACAAAAAGAGGTCTGGGAACCGGTCTCAGACCGCAAAATCCGTATGGGGATTGCCGGCTATGGTGTCTGTCGTTTCGGGACCGCATTCGGATTCCAACACCATCCCAATGTGGAAGTGGCCGCCGTCTGCGACATTTTCCCCGACCGCTGCGCTGAGTTGGCCGCCGTCTGCAATTGCCAAACCACCTACTCTTCTGTAGAAGAGATGGTCAAAGATCCTTCACTGGAAGCCATTTTTCTGGCTACGAACGCACCCAACCATGCCCGTCACGCCATGTTAAGCCTGAACCACGGCAAACACGTCGGCTGTGCCGTACCCGCTGTCTTCGGTTCGCTGGAGGAGGCCGACCAACTCTACGAAACGGTCAAAAGAACCGGTCTGGAATACATGATGTTCGAAACCTCAGCTTATCATGCGGCCTGTTACGCTATGCGGACAGTCTATGAAGCTGGTGCCTTTGGCAAACTCGTTTATTCGGAAGGTCAGTATTATCACTATTTCCCCACACCGTTAGCCGCCTACCAGGAGTGGCGTACCGGAATTCCGCCGATGTGGTATCCAACACACTCGACCGCTTACTACGTCGCCGTGACAGGAGGGAGTTTCACCGAAGTCTCTTGCCAGGGATTTAGAGGCCAGATACCACAGTTTCAGCCTGACGCCAACCGTTTTCAAAATCCCTTCGATAGCGAGGTGGCCCTATTCCGTACTTCGGAAGGCGGTTCCTCGCGCATGAGCGTTTGCTGGGGAATGCGTGGATCAGGTGGAGAAACCGGTTTGGTACACGGCGAACTGGGGTATATGAACGGAACGGAATTCTACCCGGCAGAAGACCGGCAGAAACTTCCCAATATAGCCAAGCCTCAACTACCGGCCGGTATGAATGCTGGTGGGCATGGTGGCTCACACGGCTATCTGGCCGACGAGTTTGTTACTGCGCTGTTGGAAAATCGGCCACCGTTGATCAACATCGCCTGGTCTCTGAATATGACCGTTCCCGGCATCATCGCCCACCAATCGGCGCTCAAAGATGGAGAACTGCTCAAGGTTCCCCAGTATAATTTCGACTTTCGGTGAACATCAACATCCCGCCGAGGGATAGCCCTACTTGGGCTGTCCCTCCTACCCCAAATAGGAACAGCATAGTATCTCCCTTTACCTAGCACCTTATTATAACAAAGGCTATTCAACACGAAGTAGCCCCTTCGTCCCAACCCTTCGACATGTCCAATCAAGACTCGAAGGGGCGGCCTGATGTCTTGCTAATTGTCTCTGACGATCACGCTAATCCCTGCCATCAGTTGCGGCGGTAGCCAAATGAACCAGGCGCCCAGCATTGATCATATCGGTAACCGGGGCATTTGGTTCAACAACGCTTTTTGTACCAATGCCATCTGTACTCCGGCTCGTGCTTCTATCTTGACGGGAAAATACAGTCACCGCAACAATGTTTATACCTTGGGTGATGTCATCGATCAAACCGAACAACCAATACGACCTCAGTATTTACGCCGTACCGGTTACCAAACGGCTGTAGTGAGAAGATAGCATCTGGAACTGAGGGAAAAGAATAAACCGGATGGATTTGATTACTGGTCCGTTTTTGCCGGTCAGTGGCCAGTGTTCAGTTTCTCCTATTTCCGCTCCTGATTTTCACCTGGCGCCCTGCCATATCTTCATTACTATTTTCCAACCCAACTGGCCCAAATAACCCTCCGTCTAAAACTTACCTCCCCAATGGCTGTTTTTTGACCTGTGCTAAACGGTATCAGAGAGAGGCCGAAGACAGGAGTAATTAAATTAACTAGGGAGATTATTGCAGCTATATGTTGCACTTAGTAGTTGAATCCAAGTCTTTATCAGAAACTCACAATGGACATTAGATACATCCAAGATACGTTGCTAGTACCATTGTAAAGTATTGGTTGATTATTGTTATCTTTTCCTTTGTTATATCTAAACTTCCCGGCATGAACATGGAATAGCCACCAATAAATTTCACGTTATCGTCATATCGATGATTCCAACCTTCAGTTTACTCAAAGAGCTTTAACCCCCTTCATATTAGTTACGGTTTAGTTACAGTTAAGTTGTATTTACCAGCGATCTACCATATAACTTAACTATTCACGCCTTCTTCTCGCTGCCAACGTTCGAGCGGATGATCCCGCGGCGTCAGCGGAGCGTAAACCCTCTCCTGACGCCGGTGCGATTCCCAGGTCAGGTTGATCATCTCCATACTGGCTACTCCGCCTCGGCCGCTGGCGGCCGGATCACGATCCTCCTCAATAGCGGCGATTAGATCCCTGAGCATCAGTCGCTGGAGAAACAACCGGCCTCTATTCTCATGTGGTTGACCTCGCTCGTCGTTATCCTCTTCTTCTATGTGCACCTGTTCCCATCCCTGTTGGGGGAGGTGATGCTGACCGCGGTGAATAAACATTGCGGTACCGACGCTCTCGCGCAGGGCGATGTGGCCTTGGGTACCGATGAGGTCGATGCCGTAACCTCTGTCATCTCCCGGTGTTTCAGCCCGGAAATCGGCTTCGGCGTGGACGCCGCTCTTGAAGCGGAAGGAGGCGAAGCAGCGTTCTCCCAGCACCAGACCGTCATTCTGATCCCTGGGGTTTATCTCCCGCGCGTCCTTGATGTCATAGACGGTAGATTCTCGACCGTCAAGCTGGAGCAGGTGGGCGTGCGCCCACTCCACGTCACCGGCGAAGAGTCGCATCCAGTCGAAGAGGTGAGTGCCCATCGCCATAAGGGCGTTGCCGGACTTGCGCCCGCCCTTATCGGCAGCCCGGAGACGGATGAGTTGGCCGATCTCTCCCTGCTGAATCAGGTTGAGGGCATAGGCGTTGTAGAGACTGGCACGCTTGATGTGGTTGATGGCCAGTTTGACCTTATGCTGGTCACAGACCTGGACCATTTCGTCGGCCTGAACCAAGTCGCGAGCCATCGGTTTTTCGCAGAATATGTGGATGCCGCGCCGGGCCGCAGCCAGAGTTGGAGCGTAGTGTAAAGGCGACTGGGTGGCGTTGATCACGATGTCGGGCTCTAGTTGATCAAACATCTTCTCGTAGCTGTCGAAGACGGCGTCTACCTTGAAACGTTCCTTCCAGGAACAGGCACGTCCGACATCGACCTCGGCTCCGCCAACCAGTTGGCAGTCGTCTTCTGCTTGAACGGCTAGGGCGTGGTTGTTACCCATACCACCTAGGCCGATGATGGCAACGCGGTAAATTTTCATGCTACCCTCCTCACAATTTCGTGAACGAAAGAAATAATATAATTTTACTTAAGTTACTCAACAGATAATCGAGTTCCCCGGAGCAGGTGAAGTTGACGCATCTTTTTGGCGATCCGGCATAACCGCGGTAGAGGAAGGAGAAAAGTATGGCCAGCGATTGTTTCTTGGTTGGAGAGGCTGCTCTCTCCAACATTATCTTTCATTCTGTCAAGAATCGGAAGTGATTTTGTAAACTTTGAGGATTAAAACCGCCTAGAGTTTTCAACTGCCTGTTGATCTTCGTGAAAATAGGATCGCGAGGCACTTTTGGCGAGTAGTGGATATATCTTTGGGTGTTTAATGACATTTAAGGTCCCTAAAACATTGAATCGCTTTCGTCCGGCCGGGGCTTGGATGAAAATTCGAGTCGACGACCCAAGAAAACCAAGAAATGGTGACGGCACGAAATGGGCGGCATTGACAAAAAAGATGGCTCTGTCACCAGTTGTGGTTTCCTCCAAAGGTGGCTGCAACTCTTTTTTTAATCGGCCTTAGCTGGAATGGTCTCCACTTTGTAACATTTGAGACCGATCGACTTTAGAAAGAGTCGAATACGATTTTGACGGCGCGTGATCCCGGTCAATTCTTTGATTTTGGCTGTTGCTTGTTTAATAGTAGTAGTTGGGTATTGGCCAAAATAATCGAACCGAGTTTGGTGAGGGTCTATTAATTCACTTGGTTGCTGGTCAAAATAACAATTTTTAATGCTTCGATTCCACCTTCGAGATATTGAGGCAGGTAAGCGGGTAGAGTATTGAGTGAAGTGGAGATTAAAGGTGGAATCGAAGCATAGGACAGCCCCTGGCTTTTGGGCCAAAGTGCTTCCATTTCTTCTGAACTCTGGGATGAGGGTGATGAGAAGGCTCATCATCGAGAGCTTTGATCTCTTCTTCGGTGAACGGTATCCGAATCAGACTAATTCCTCCACATTAGAAAGAGGTCTATTGAAGTCAGACCAACAGGGACATGCCAAGATCATACCCGACTTTCGTTGCGTTTTAACGCGCAATTTGATGCGTTGTTAAGTATATAGTAGTCCTACCCTCTTGACTCAGCCTGCCCTCAAAACTTGGTAGCGAAGTGGCCTAACCTGGGAAATAGATGGGGTAAATTGCTAGAACCCGAGGGAACCCGAGGGGAAGTTCTGGTGCTGATCTTCACCCCGAACTAGGATGGATTGCCATCGTCGCCCCATCGAATTTTCCTCCACCTGCTTGACATATGGAGGAATGTAACGCAGAGTTAGGCCACAACGTCGCTTGCGAGATTGATTGGGAAGGCTACCGTGAATCAAATGCCCATGATGAATCGAAATCTGTCCAGCCTTTAAGACTATATCGACGGCACTATTTTCGGCCGTTTCATTAACAGAAATTTCTTGATTTATGCTGAGGAGGTTTCCTTCCTGGTCAGATTTACCGTGTGCTATAATGCCAGCTTGATGTGTCCCTGGTATTACCTGCATACACCCATTTTCGATGTTGCTGTCGTCAATGGCATACCAAGCCGTAATCGCCAGCGACGGTTCTAATCCCCAGTAAGTAATGTCCTGATGCCAAGCCACAAACTTGTTTTGCGGGCCGTATTTGCAGAAGAAGTGGGTGGCTAACAACAAAATGTCAGGACCGATAAGCTGTTCGATAGCATCAAGTATCTTCGGATGCTTGGCAATCTGCCAAATAAAGTCGTGGGTTAGATGCCAGTCCACCAGACCGACCTGGCATTTTTCTTGTCCCTCTTGGGCCTCCAGCACATCAAAATGGTGATGAAATGTTTCCACTTCATCTCGGTCTGAAATCGTTATCCCCGCAAGATACCCATTACTTTGATAATCCTGCATCTGTTTTTCCGATAGCAACATACTTGTTAGCCTCTCTTCGAGTAGTTAGTCACGACACACGTTCGTCGCAACGTCGTAAGTTTGAGATAGAGGAGAGCGAGGACATGTTCTTCACCTCCTGATTCTAATCAGTGCTGACTTTTGTTTGAACCAGTGGTTTTGTCAGAGAAACAGCATCATCTGGTAGTTGAAGTAGGAGTTGACGGATAGTTCTATTCTGAGTTGGGTGGACAAAATCAGGTTGGATTTCGGAGAAGGGCTCAAGAACAAATCGGCGATGGATCATTTCCGGGTGAGGAATAGTTAGTTGGGGGTGCTCCAAGACCAGATCTCCATAAATCAGAATATCGAGGTCGATTTCTCGTGGCCCCCATCGTCTCCGCTTTTTCCGTCCGACCTGTATTTCAATATGCTTGATAGTCTGTAGAAGGTCAAAAGGGGAAAGAGCAGTTTCGATCTTAACTACTCCGTTTAAAAATTGAGGCTGATCGGCCCATCCGATGGGACTTGTTTCGATGATTGACGAAATCGAATCGATCCGGATCTGATTTTCTGTATCGAGTTGGGCTAGTGCCTGATCGATATGACCTTGACGATTCCCAACATTAGAACCTAACCCGAGAAAAACTTCAATTGGTGAACTCTCGAACAACGATCGTCGTATTGTGGCCACCAAATCCGAACGCATTGGACAGAGCCGTTTTAACTTCGGTAGCTCGCCCTTCGTTTGGCACATAGTCGAGATCACAGGCTGGATCTGGGTCGATCAAATTAATCGTGGGTGGAATAAAGCTATGCTGGATGGCACCGATGGTAGCAATAAGTTCAACGGCTCCAGCTGCACCCAATAGGTGACCTGTCATCGACTTGGTCGAGCTAATAGGGATTTGGTAAGCTTGGTCAGTGAACAAGCGTTTAATAGCTTCTGTTTCGGCCGGGTCACCGGCTGGTGTCGAGGTGCCATGAGCATTGATATAATCGACCTCGGCCAACTCGATCTGAGCATCTTGTAAGGCAAATTCCATTGCTTTGGCCGCCCCTTCACCATCCGAAATTGGATGTACCATGTCGTGTGCATCCGCCGTCATGCCATAACCGATGACCTCGGCACATATCTTTGCCTTCCGGTTAAGTGCATGCTCCAGTGATTCCAGTACCACGACACCGGCTCCTTCGCCCATCACAAAACCGTCCCGATCTTTATCGAACGGTCGGCTGGCGTGCTTTGGATCATCGTTCCGAGTCGACATCGCACGCATGGAACAGAAGCCTGCAAATCCTAAAGGCGTAACAGCTGCTTCTGTCCCACCGGTGAACATGACGTCAGCGTCCCCCCGCTGAATGATCTTAAAAGATTCACCAATTGCATTATTAGAGGTGGCACAAGCGGTAACAGAAGCGAAACTCGGACCTTTGGCGTTCAACCGCATTGAAACACGCCCCGAAGCCATGTTAATAATTTCAAACGGGACAAAGAACGGGCTAACACGTTTGGGCCCCTTCTCAATCAATAAACGGGCGTTTTCCTCCATCACACAAATCCCGCCAATGCCGGAGCCGATGCCAACACCAACCCGATAGGGATCTACTGATTCCAGATTTAAACTAGAATCCTGGTGTGCCATGATAGCACTAGCTAAGGCATACTGGATAAATAGCGGTAGTCGTTTAACCTCTTTCTTAGGCAGGTAATCCTCGGCTATAAAGCCACGAACCTCCCCTCCAATCCGCGTACGAAAGTCAGTTGTATCAAAATGGGTGATATAGTCAATTCCGCTTTTCCCAGATGAGATGGACGACCAAAACGCGTCGAAATTGTTGCCTACCCCCGAAACAACCCCCATGCCGGTAACAACAACTCTTTTCACAATATCACCTCTTGCTGTTTAACAACCGAGCGAACGCACCGCACTCGTTGGCGTCAACCGAAACTGGACATCCTCGACTTAATCGGGGATACGCGACTTTTACACCTTTGGTGGGTATGAACATTTGGCCGGTCAAAAGTATCTCAGATCTATTGACTACTTAGAAAATCGATCGCATCCTGAACTGTTCGGATGTTCTCTGCTTCTTCGTCCGGGATTTCAACACCTAACTCTTCTTCTAACGCCATAATAAGTTCAACTGTGTCTAACGAATCAGCACCTAGATCATCCATAAAAGATGCTTCTGGAACAATTTGTGCTGTGTCAATTTGCAGTTGTTCTGCGATAATCTCAATTAGTCGATTTTGATCGATTGCCATTTTGTCTGCCTCGTATTGTCAGTAAATTAGAGAAAAGGCGTATAGAACCTTTCCTCGCTTGAACAGGTTTCTATCAACCCGTTATTATTAATGTTAATTAACCATTCATGGCCATACCACCATTGACGTGGATAACCTGGCCAGTAATATACCCAGATCCAGAAGATCCTAAAAAAAATGTTGCGTCTGCTATATCTTCGGGAGCGCCTAATCGACCTAGCGGTATTAGCTCCAGCATCCGTTCCTGGTCGGACTCAGAGAGTTGAGCCGTCATATCAGTGGTGATAAATCCGGGGGCGATTACGTTAGCGGTGATACCACGACTTGCAACCTCTTTGGCTACCGATTTAGTAAATCCGATTATACCAGCTTTGGAAGCTGAGTAGTTGGCCTGCCCCGCATTACCGATTGTTCCAACAATCGAAGAGATATTGATAATCCGACCACTCTTTTGCCGAATCATAGGACGAATAACTGATCGGGTACAGTAGAAGGTCCCAGTCAGGTTCGTTTGAATTACACGATCCCAATCGTCATCTTTCATCCGCATTAGTAATGTATCTTGCGTGATTCCCGCATTATTGACCAGAATATCAATCTTAGAAAACTGATCCAGCGTAAAAGCAACCAGTGCATCTACGTCGTCTCTATTTGAGATGTCAGCAACCATGGCTTTGACCTGAAACCCCTCTGCAGTTAACTCCTGTGCTACCGACTGAATCGTATCTTCGGAACGCCCGCAAACTACTACACCGGCACCCGCTTGACAAAAACGACGGGCAATTGCCAATCCAATACCACGCGAGGCTCCGGTAACAAGAGCAACCCGATTCTCAAGACTCATAGCTGTTTCTATGTTGGACATGTCTCTAGCTTAATTGGGAATCTCAATTCAAAAGTGAGGCGATATTGGTACAGGTTGTATCATTAAAAGTTCGACCAATCAATCCGGCTAATGTATTACCTGTACCGACTTCGACAAAGTTATGGATTCCTCGATTATAGATAGATCGCATCGATTGTTCCCACAAAACAGGGCGTGTTATCTGTTCCGTTAGCAGATGTTGAACCTCATCTCCAGCGGTTACAAAATCGCCTGTTACATTAGCCACCAGATCAATTTTAGGATCTTCAAATTGGAATTCGGTAATCAAGTTGGCGAATTTTTCTTGTGCCGGTTGCATCAGCGATGAATGAAATGCTCCACTAACTTTTAATAGGATGGCACGTTTTGCCCCCGCCGATTTGGCTTCACCAGTAACCTGTTTTACGGCCTCTGCTGATCCTGAAATAATCAATTGCCCCGGACAGTTATAGTTAGCAATCTGTACTACTCCGGCGTCTGTACTGTTTCCTGTACGCTTTTGGGAGACAACCTGTTGGCAAATCTGTTGAAGTAGATCCACTTCAAGATCCAGTATCGCCGCCATTGATCCTGGTGCCTGTTGTCCTGCGTTCGCCATTAAGCGAGAACGGTGACCAACCAACAGAAGCCCATCTACAAATGAAAGTACACCTGAAGCAACCAACGCCGAATATTCGCCTAAACTATGACCTGCAACCACTGTTGCAGTAAACTCTTGCTGTTGGGCTACTCGCAGAGCTGCAACGCTGGTGGCAAAGATCGCCAGTTGCGTGTTTTCCGTCTGTGTTAGTAAGCTGATCGGTCCTTCAAAGCAGATCTGGCTGATTGATCGTCCCAGCGTCTCATCTGCTTCTAAAAAGGTCGCTTTGGCTTCAGCATAAGTTTGGTATAGTTCCAAGCCCATACCTACCTTCTGCGATCCTTGCCCCGGGAAAACGAAAGCCGTTTGCGCCTTCATAACACGCAATTAGGTCAGAAATACAAGTAGGCAGCAAAGATACCAACTCATATCTTAATGATAGATGCTCCCCATGTCAAGCCGGCACCAAAGGTAACCATCAGTACCAGATCACCGTTTTTAATCCGCCCGGAACGAATGGCTTCATCCAGGGCAATAATCACGGTTGCCGCTGAAGTATTACCGTATCGATCTACATTTATGTAGACTTTATCTGCTGAAACTCCAATCCGCTCGCCAACAGCCTCAATAATTCTCAAGTTAGCTTGATGCGGAATTACCAAGTCTATATCATTGACCGTCAGACCTGCCATCTCCAAGGTATGCAAAGCGGCTTCAGGCATGATACGCACACCAAATTTAAAGACCTCTCGACCTCTCATTTTGACTTTGTGCAACTTCTGGTCGATATTATCTCCGGTTAGTGGTAAAGCTGACCCACCAGCAGGAACACCCAGCAGATCCGGGTCGGCGTAAACACCATCCGAACCGCAGTAGGAGGTGATAATTCCCCGGTCAGTTTCGGATGCTTGCAATACTGCGGCTCCGGCTCCGTCGCCAAATAAAATACAGGTGCCTCGATCGGTCCAATCGACGATACGACTAAAAGTCTCTGCACCAACCACCAGTGCGGTTCTGTACTTACCAGACCGAATCATCCCATCGGCTAGATCTAGTCCATAGATAAATCCCGAGCAAGCGGCGGACAAGTCGAAGGCATAAGCATTTTTAGCACCAATCTCGCGTTGCACAATACAAGCGGTTGAGGGGAAAACTGAATCTGGAGTGGCAGTACCAACTATGATTAGATCGATATCAAGCGGGTCAATTTGGGCGGTTTTGATCGCTCGGCGAGCGGCTCTAGTACCCAAGTCGGAGGTTGCAATCCCCTTCTCGGCGATACGTCGCTCGATAATTCCAGTTCGTTGGCGAATCCATTCATCGCTGGTCTCAACCATCTGTTCAAGATCCAAATTGGTCAATACCTTCTCCGGCAAGTAAGACCCGGTTCCGGTAATTGCGACACGAGTTACAGATTTTTGTGACATGGGCATAGTGTTAGTCACCGACTCTCTGCATTGGACATTTTAGGTCTCGTCATCTTTTTTGAACTGAATTCCTTTATAGTATCCACAACTTGGACATAAACTGTGTGATCGGCGCAACTCACCGCAATTGCTACATTCTGTCAATGTTCGTTGGCGCAGAGCCTGGTGACTTCGCCTCATCCGCTTTTTTGATTTTGATATTTTTCTTTTTGGTAGTGCCATTCGTCAGACTCCTACTATGCGTAACACGTTTAAGTTACTTTTCTTGGCTATTGGCTGATTGTAACATATTCTGCAGACCTCCAAGGGGGGAGGCTTCAGTTAAATCCGTTTGACAGAAACAATTTTGATCATTCAAGTTGGTTCCACAAGAGGAACATAACCCCTGGCAATCGTGTTGGCATAATGGCCAACACGGTACCTCCAAGACAATCGACTGTTGAGCATCTTCGGTCAGATCAACTACTTCCCCGTCGATCGACCGATTAGTTAGATCATCGTTCTCCGCTGAATGAACCGTTGGCGAAAAGCGGAGGCTGAAGGTCGTTTTGAGGTCTGAGACAAAGGGATCAATGCACCGTCGACAAACCATTCTAACAGAGGTCCACAGTTCACCTTTAAAAAACAGATCTTCAGTTAATCGAAAGAACTCAATCCGCCCCTCAATTGGTTGCTCAAATCCTACCTCTGATAGATCTAGACCTATCTCGGATGCTCCAAACTTGACGTGACGAACAATGGATTCTCCGATACCAATGGCACCTTTGGAGAATTCTAGGTCTTTCATGAGACCGACCGCCCCAAGTCGAAACTATCGTGAACCACTTGAACCGCTTTTTCTGTCTGTAACTGGTTTATCACACAAGAGATTTTAATTTCCGAAGTGCTAATCATCTGAATATTGATATTCTCAATTGCTAAAGCGGAGAACATTTTGGCAGCGATCCCGACATGACTGACCATGCCAATACCGACGACCGAAACTTTGGAAATATTGCTGTCGGTTTCGACGGTCGCAATCTTGATTTGCCTTCGAACCTTTTCTATGATGTCGACCGTCGAAGAAAGGTCTTTCTCTGACACAGTAAATGATAGATCTGCGGTTCCATCATGGCCAATATTCTGGATAATCATATCGATGTTAATTTTCTGTTCGGCAACGGCTTGAAAAACCTTTGCCGCTACACCGGGCTTGTCTTCGATACCGATTAAAGAGATTTTAGCTTGATCTGTATTTGAGGTAACGCCACTGACGACAACTCGCTCCATCATCTCGCTTTCCTTTACAATAATTGTTCCTTCACCTTGGTGGAAACTAGACCTGACCGCCAGTGGCACCTCGAATTTTTGGGCGAGTTCCACTGATCGGGAATGTAACACTTTAGCCCCTAAACCAGCCATTTCCAACATTTCTTCGTGTGTGATCTGGTTCAGCTTTCTAGCATTCTTGACTATCCGGGGGTCTGCTGTAAAAATACCGTCCACGTCAGTGTAGATCTCACACCGTTCTGCGCCAAGGCTAGCTGCAACGGCTACTGCTGTGGTATCGGAGGCACCTCGACCCAGCGTGGTAATTTCATCGTCGATTGTCACACCTTGGAAGCCGGCTAAAATAACAACTTTCCCCAGATCAAGTTCTGTTAAAATACGCGCATTGTTGATACTGACAATTCGTGCGTTACTGTAAAAGCCGTCGGTCAGAATCCCAACCTGGTTTCCGGTCAGCGAAATTGCTTCGTAACCTAATTCCGACACCGCCATGGCCAAAAGCGCAATCGAAACTTGCTCGCCAGTTGAAAGGAGGACATCCAATTCCCGCTCTGGTGGAGAGATCGAGATTTCTTCAGCTAAGGCAATCAATCGATCGGTACTCCCACCCATAGCGGAAACAACAACCACGACCTGATGTCCTAATTCAATTGTCCTTATAATCCGCTTGGCAACGTTCTTAATTTTGGTTGTATCGCCAACTGAGGTGCCACCGAATTTTTTGACGATAACGGTCATATTCTATTCTTCCTATCTATTTTCACCAAAAGCCTTCGAAGCGAAGGTAAATAGATAGTTGACTTAAGTCTTAAGCACACGAATCTATGTATTGTAAGTACTGGTTATTTAAGTACTGGCAAAATCGAGTTCTTCGATTCTAATTAGGATACTATCCCCACTGACAATCTCCAGTTGGTTGATCAGTTGTCGCGCCTGAATCATATTTTTTTCCAATGCCTGATGCGTAATGATAACCAGCGAAACAGTATCTGCGCCATGCGAGTCTTTTTGGATGACTGCCGCAATTCCGATGTCACATTGACCTAGTACCTTTCCAATTTGAGCTAATACACCCGGACGATCACGAACGATGAGATGTAGATAGTAACGTGTTTCGACTTCGGCGATCGAACTAACAACCCCCT
Organism: Candidatus Poribacteria bacterium; assembly: GCA_030748495.1. GTDB lineage: Bacteria > Poribacteria > WGA-4E > WGA-4E > UBA9662. The sequence goes on from JASMLX010000034.1 coordinate 15,205, forward strand.
GAACTAATTCGTTAGCAATCCAACCTTTCGGCAGGGAATTAACAACGCCTGTCGATGCTGATCTTCCAGCTTCGACAATATCAGCTACCACAGCACTGGCCGTTGGCATCCCTCCGGCCCCCCGTCCGTAAAACAGCGTCGGCCCAACGGCATCACCAACTACGCAAACGGCATTAAAGGCGTCGCTAACATTAGCCAAAATACTTTTTTCTGGAATTAGTGTTGGATGGACTCGTGCCTCTATTCCGCTGGCTGTCTTTTTGGTAATGGCTAACAGTTTAATGACATAGCCGAATTCCTGCGCATATTGAATCTCTCTGTCGGTAATCTGGGTGATACCTTCAACATGAATTCTTTCAAACGGTAGATAGACGTTATAAGCCAGAGAAGATAAGATTGCTAGCTTATGTGCGGCATCAATTCCTTCGATGTCGAGCGTCGGATCTGACTCAGCATACCCCTTCTCTTGAGCCGCCGACAGCGCGATCTCAAAACTGGTCATCTGTTCGTGCATCTGCGTCAGAATATAGTTGCAGGTGCCATTAACAATACCGTAGACCGCCTGAATCTGGTTGCCGGGGAAGCTATCGGTTAGAGCCTTTATGATCGGAATTCCACCGGCAGTACTGGCTTCGAAGCCGAGGCCTACACCATGTTTGTCGGCGAGTTGGAAGAGTTCAATACCTCGTTCTGCCAGTAATGCTTTGTTGGCAGTTACCACATGCTTCCCATTTCGAATGGCTTGTATGATGAGTTGGTAGGCTTGGTCAATACCACCGATGAGTTCGACGATAATATCAATTTGGGGGTTTTCGATCACTTCAGCCGGGTTGGTTGTCAAACAGTTTTCGGGTAGATTTACACCTTCCCGATGGGCAGGTAAGGTTCGTTTCACTACCTTGGTTAAGTTGAGACGAACGCCAGAGTTTTGAAAAATCTGTTCTTGGTGGTTGAGAAGGATCTTTGAAACGCTAGTACCGACTGTTCCCCAACCCAGCAAACCAACATTAACTTCAGATTTCGCCACTAAAAATAACTCCACGCAAACTCTGCTACACCAAACATAACACGACCTCAACCTTTGCCACTGCGATGGGAAACGAAATCAGTAGTTGTGCTGGAAAGATCTTTGCAAGTCGGTAGGAGCTGATGAGCGTCGATTGCAACCCCCCAACCAGATGGGACAAAGCTTAACAATTCCGCACGGTTAGTAAGGTTGCAACCATAAAAAATCGGGGCGACTGGATTCGAACCAGCGACCTCTTGAACCCCATTCAAGTGCGCTAGCCGGACTGCGCTACGCCCCGTTTTAAACCGAGCTAAATGATAGCATCGAGGCCTCAACCTGTCAAGACAAAAACCGAATCTCATTTGGGGCAACTAGGGGTCAAGTTCGAATCTGCCCATCACCGTAGATGATATACTTATAGCTGGTCAATCCTTCTAACCCCATTGGCCCCCGACAGTGCAGTTTCTGAGTGCTGATCCCAACTTCAGCACCTAAACCAAACTCGTAACCGTCCGTAAAACGTGTACTAGCGTTAACATAAACAGCAGCCGAGTCCACCATTTTTAGAAACTTTTGTGCACTGGCATAATTGTCGGTGACAATAGCATCCGAATGGTGCGAGCCGTAACGTTCAATATGATCTACAGCCTGCTCAAAATCATCTACCACTCGAATTGATAAAATTTTATCTAAGTACTCGGTTCGCCAATCTTCTTCCGTGACAGGTGAAATATCAGCACAAATAGATCTACTCAGCTCACAACCACGCAGTTCGACCTCTAGCTGACTAAGTGAAGATTGAATGATGGGTAAAAAGTCATCCGCAATTTTTCGGTGGACCAGCAAGGTCTCCATCGCATTGCAAACGGCCACATACTGTGTTTTAGCATTGACAGCAATCTCGGTCGCCATCTCCAAATCTGCATCCTGATCGACAAAAATATGACAGATCCCATCTGCATGACCAACCACCGGGATGTCGGAGGTTTTCATGATATAACGAATAAACTCCTGGCTCCCACGTGGCACAATCAAATCGATCTGATCGTGTGCTCCAATCATGGAATGAACTGCTTTTCGATCGGTAATTTCAACAAATTGGATCGCCTCAGCTAACTCGAACGTTGCGGCCGACTTTTGTAGAATCTCGGCAATTGCACTGTTAGATGCAATTGCTTCCGACCCACCCCTGAGAATCACACCATTACCCGATTTTAAGCATAAAGCCACCACTTCAACTGTCACATTAGGCCGGGATTCATAGATCACACCCACCACGCCTAGTGGTACCCGAACCACACCGATCCGCAAGCCGTTGGGGCGCTCCCACATCCTCGAAACTTCACCAATCGGCTCAGGGAGAGCGGCAACTTGTCGTAGATTATCGGCCATAACCTCAATCTTTTGCTGATCTAGCTCTAACCGTTTCATCAGAGGTTGCGCCAAATCGGTGCGTTCCCCATTTTCTAGATCAATCTGATTAGCGGTCAAGATCTGCTCTCTCTGTTCCCAGATCGCTTCTGCCATTGTTTCTAATGCATTATTCCGAATTTCAGAAGAGAGATTCGATAACTTCCTCATTCCAGCTCTAGCTAATCTGGCTTTGCCAATCACCATCTCATCGATTGTCTGTTTATTCATCTTATTTATCGATTTTATCTTCTATCTTTGTTTGAGGTCAAAGCTAAGCTAGAGAGTTGGAAAAACGCTTGGCTGTTGCAATACTCTGGTTGATCCGCACTTGGCGAAAATGCGAACATACGAACTGTTCTCGTCAGCCCCCAATTCCCAAAATATGTCGCTCGCAATTCTCTTCTGCAGAGGTTGCCAAAAGCGGAAAGGTTGTCCCAATCACGGTCTAAAACAAAAAGTGGTGTTAGCATCAGATAGTGGAGCTTGTCGTTACAGACAGGATATGGTTACACTTGGCTTTTCAAAACTGCTCGGCGAACCGCATATCATTTTCCAGCATTAGCCTCAGGTCAGTAATGCCAAACTTGATCATGGCGATACGGTCAACTCCCATACCGAAGGCAAATCCAGTATATTGTTCTGGATCATAGCCAACACTTCGAAACACATTGGGGTCTACCACCCCCGCCCCAAGGATCTCGATCCAACCTGTCCCAGAACAGGTTCGGCATCCTTTTTGGCAAAAAGGACAAGAGATATCAACTTCTGCTGAAGGTTCGGTAAAGGGAAAGAAGTGAGGGCGAAATCGCACCTCAGTTTGCTGGCCAAACATTTGACGTGCGAAAGAATACAACACGCCCTTGAGTTCACTGAAAGAGACATTTCGATCCACTAGCAACCCTTCAACTTGATGGAACATCGGCGTGTGAGAAATATCGTAATCTCGACGATAAACACGGCCAGGGGCGATAATTCGGATCGGCGGCTGTTGCTTCTCCATAACCCGGATTTGGACAGGAGAGGTGTGGGTTCGCAAAACCACCCCTTCACTGATGTAGAAGGTATCCTGAAGGTCTCGGGCTGGATGCTCTGGCGGTGTGTTTAGGGCATCGAAATTGTAGTATTCCAGTTCCACCTCTGGCCCTTCGGCTACCTGAAATCCCATGCCATGAAAAATGTAGGTTATGATCTCCAGAGTTTGAGTAATCGGATGTTTTTTCCCTACCTGAGCCGAACGGCCAGGTAACGTAATATCGATCTGCTCAGCCAACAACTGTTGTTCCCTTTTTTGCTGAGCAAGATCAGTAGCTACGCTTTCAATCGTCTCCATCAGTTGGGTGCGAACCTGGTTGGAGAGCTTACCAATAGCCGGACGTTCCTCTGGTAACAGTTTCCCCATCCCTCGCATGGCCGTTGTATACTCACCTTTTCGCCCGAAATATCTAACGCGAATCTCCTCTAGTTCCACCTGATTAGTAATATTTTCGAGTGCTTCTAGCGCCGCAGTACGAATCTGCTGCAGTCGGTCAGCAAGTTGGTTCATGAAATTTGAATTCCTGTCAGTAAAATGCTGTCTGAAATTGATGGCTTTGAGCGATTACGTCGGGCTGATTTTAGCATAAGGCCAAAGCTAAAGTCAATTGGTGCCAAACAATCTAACGAGTCAAGATCTACCCCTTTCAATTCTTTATTGTCTTCTCCAGGAGACCGATTTTCCTTTTGAAATGCACGAGTGGTTGTGCCATAATAATGAAAGTTAGAAATTAGCAAACAAAGCTGAGAATAAAGTAGAGAGAGTATTAAACGATGTTGAGTGCAGAACAGGTCGAATTTTACCGACAAAACGGCTACCTCAAAGTAGAATCGCTATTTACGGCCGATGAAATAGAAGAACTCGGATCTGAGATGGTTCGTGTCATTGAAAACTGGGGTAGCGAAACCATTGGTTGGCAAGGTCCTTGGCGAGATCGATACTTGGTCGAAGAAGAACGACTAAATACTAAAGCCGTTTTCATGCATAACCCGCATTTTTATTCCTCGGCTTGGGGGCGGGTGATTTTCCATCAACGATTAGTGGGGGCGGTTCAGGATCTCATCGGTGAAAGCGTGCAGTGGCATCATACAGTTCTTCACGCCAAACCACCCGAACTTGGCACGCCATTTCCCATGCACCAAGATTATCCTTTTTATCCGCACGATGGATTGGATTTTGTCGACTGCTTAGTTCATTTAGACGATACGCCATTTGAGAGCGGTTGTTTGGAGGTCGTACCCGGTAGTCATCACGCCGGTCCCTTGGAACATATTACTGGATCTGATACTGCACCCCATTTGCCCATAGACCAGTATCATCCCGATTTCATTGAAACTGTCAAGATTCCAGCCCTGGCGGGTGATGTCATCTTCTTCAGTTATTGTGCCATTCATTGGTCGGACTGCAATCGAACCGACCAGTGGCGTAAGTCGATCCGATTTGGCTACCATACCCCTGACATGCGTCCCATCAATCACGATCCTGAAGCCCCCTATAACAATATCGTGGTCGGCGGTTTCAAAAGTAACCGCTCATCTAGCTCGAACTAGAAAGGTCAGTTATCGATAGGCTCCCAACTTTTGCTATCCCACGATTGTTGAATAGCGGATTGAACTCGAGCTACGGCGACGGCTTCCTCAAAACCGGGTTGGTTAGGTTGATTGTTTTGGATCGATTTTAGAAATTGGTAGGCCTCAATTAGTTTCAAATCATCATATCCTAAACCGGTTGCCGCCGCCGGATTAAAGGCGGCGTGGAAGGGGTGGCCAGCGTCGGAAGTCAACCTGACATAACCGTCCTGTGTCGGTGATTGGTCCGGTAAGTAGACCTGCAATTCGTTCATTCGTTCAAAGTTCCAACTCAGCGCACCATTCGTACCATTCAGTTCGAAGGCCATCTCACATTTTGGCCCTACGATGGCACGACAGCCTTCTAAGGAGCCTTGTACCCCGTTGCCAAACTGAACTAAGGCACTGACATAGTCTTCATTTGTTACTTCGCTTTTGGGGCCATTTTCTTGAACTGTGAAATGGGTCCCAACTCCGGGAGTTGCCAATGGCCGCTGCCGAATAAAGGTTTCTTGATTGGCGACTAATCGCTCAACGGGTCCAGTTAGAAAGTGTGCCATATCGATCACATGGGACATCAGGTCACTAAGTGTTCCGGCCCCAGCTTTCTCCTGCTGAAATCGCCAAGACAACACCGAATTTGGATTACTGGCATAGCTAGAGAAGAAACGCCCTCGATAGTGGGTCAGCTTTCCGATCTTGCCTTCCTCAACCAGTTGGTGGGCATACTGAACCATCGGCGCCCACCGATAGTTGTATCCGACCCCTGAAATGACGTTTGCTTGTCGAGCCAATTCCGCCATCTGCATTGTTTCAGCGGGCGTCCGACCTACCGGCTTCTCGCAAAAAATGTGTTTCCCGGCTTGGATTGCGGCATAGACAATTTCAAAGTGCATGTTATTAGGCGTGGCAACCGTCACCAGACCAATCTTTGGATCGTCGATAACTTGCTGCCAATTCTGGGTCGAGTATGAAAACCCAAAACGCTCTCTAGTGGCCTCGGCTCTCGATTCAACCTCATCCACGCAGGCGATCAATCCAGGTTGTAATTGTAGATCTGGGAACCGCTCAAGGACATTACGATAAGACCGGCTATGTGCTACTCCCATCCATCCCATCCCGATCACACCAATACCGATTGATTCTCTGGACACTGTTTAATTCTCCTTCTGTGATTTTCTGGTAAATCTAGACTATTAGTATTAATTCAAGGTCGATTTCGTTGAGCGATCCAGATTAATCTGGTAAATCTTTAATCCTTTGTCGTAGACTAATTCCAAGCCCGGCACCTCACCACTCAACCACCTTTTTAAGCTCGGACGACGCTTTTCAGGAATCAGATGAGTTGCTCCAAAATACTGAGCCGTGTCGATGATGGTCTCCAAATCAGCTAATGGGATCTGGATTGCCTTAGCTTCTGAGTAGAAGTGAAGCTCCCACGGGTTTCGAGTCATCGTAATTGAGTCAGGCTCGTTGTCTTTCAACCATTTCCCTGCTGCCATCCATGCTTGACCAGACTCCTTGTAGGGATACCCCCCCTTCTGGCTGATCCGATGGATCTCTTGTCCACCCTGCCAAAAAACAGCTAAAGCCAAGATGAAGATGGCCATTTTTCTTAGTACTGAACCCAAATAATAGAACCGGAAAAAGAGCCCAAATAGCAGATGCAAACTGCTCCAACCTGTTGCTAAAATCAGTGGGATTATTGGAAAGACCAATCGGCTAATCGGTTCCCAACAAAGCGAATGAAAACCGAGAAAGACTAATAATACCAACCAAATCAGATAAAAAGGGGAACAATACCAAGGCCCAACCAAACGCCATAAGTCATTTCCCAAATGATATGAGGCCTGTAATACTGTTTCAAGTTGGGAAAAAATAGGCTGGCAACGCCTATTGATACTTTGTACTGTCATATAATCCAGCACCGAAAAGTAGATCTTGACCAGTACTGACAGGGCGAACATGATCAGTCCCAAGATAGCCGAAATACCGATGAGATAGGTTTCGTAGCGATCAATCGGAAATTTACCGGTTCGGCTTTTGATATCGATAAACGCCCACCGTAGATAGATCTGAAAAAACTCGGTTGTTTTTTTTACCACATGGGAGATCCCCCATCGTTCGACCTTGGTGGCAAAAGATGGCAAGTCTTGTCCGAAATAGGGGGTATAAGTCCCTTCTTCCCACGATATATAGCCAATATAACCAGCAGCAAACTGTTGGGTACTAAAGGTTGGACTTCCAAAGTGGATCAGGTTCCGAATCCACCACGGTGTAATAACTAAAAAAGCAATACTAATTCCGACAATAAATGGGCGAGGATCAGGTTTTTGGCTTGCTAACAGATAGGAAATTACATAAGCGGTGACATAGGCTGGGATCAAAACCAATCCCGTTCCTTTGGCATAATAAGCTAAACCCATCGCTATACCCATCCAGCAAAAAGGTAGAAGTTGGGATTGAGGTCGAGTGAGACCTTGGAGGAGAAATAGCACCGTTAGGCAAACTGTGAAAGCAAATGTCACATCTGACAGGCAGTATAGCGAATGGCGAAACAACTCTGGATAAACTAGAATATGGAGACCTGCAGCCAAGCTAACCCAACAACCGCTACGATTAGCATGTACTGAGGTCATCAACCGGGTTAAAGCGTAAACCACCCACGGAAAGAACAGGCAGGAAATTAGGACAGAAGGAATTTTAGCGGCAAAAGCAGTTTTACCTAACAGGGCGAAAAACGGCACAATCAGAAAAGAATAGAGCGGTGGCCAATGATCCTCTGGTCGTACAATCCCTGGATCGTATTGAAAGAAGTACCAACTGACATAGTCCACCTCTAACCCTCTACCTTTCAGCAGGCTATCTGCCATCTCTGCATACCCGGAGGCGTCAGCATGTCCGACGTATTGAATGGGATAAATGATCTGCAACTTAAAGATCATAGCTAGTAGCCCGGCTAACGTCAGTATCCAGATTGATGGATTCAGCGAGGAAAGGTATTGGAAGGGTTTCGACTCGGTGGATCTATATTTCATCCTTGATAATCTGATTGTAAGTTTGGAATAATGAGGTTATACCGATTGGACGTAATATGTTGGGCTCGTCACCACCAGAGAACAAACGACGGCATCGCCTTAACTACTTTGCTTGTTTCACCGATGTCGTCGGATTTTCGTTGGGGATTCTTTTTTTTAGTCCCGATACTATTTTACCCGCCTTTATCAGCAACTTGAGCCCAGATAAAATCTGGATTGGGGTTATCACTGCCATCAATATTAGCGGATTTTTCCTTCCACAGTTGTTAGCCGCTAGTTGGATTGAACAGTTGCCCATTAAGCGGAACTACGTCCTGACTCTAGCTTTAATCGAACGGGTAGCGATTTTTGCAATTATACCGTTTCTGTTATATCACAACAATATGTCGCCGACACAACTATTGACCATTTTTTGCTTGCTATTCGCGGCCTATTCCCTGTGTATGGGGTGTAATGGTCCCGCCTATTTTGACTTAGTTTCCAAAGTCGTTCCAACCCGTCAAAGAGGCATGATGTATGGGCTAGGTTCTGGCGTCGGTGGGGTTCTCGGTCTTGGAGGTGTCGCCCTAACCGGTTACTTGATCGAAAAACTGATCTTTCCGCACAACTACGCATCCTGTTTTTTTATCGGCGCGGTGATACTCACTGTAACCGTTATCCCACTTGGGTTAATTGATGAACCTCCGTCGCCGCCCACGACCCACAAACCGTTGAAGTCCTACTTAGCCGGTGCACTCAGTCTATTTATGACGGATCGAAACTTTCGCTTCTATGTAATCAGTCAGGCCTTGCTTTCAGCTTTCCCAACTGCTATTCCCTTCCTGACAGTCTATGCTAGGGAGGTTGTCTCCGCTACTGAATTACAGATTGTCTGGTTCACCGGTATTTTAAGCATTGGACGAATTATTGGTCAGCCAATTTGGGGCCACATGGCAGATCGACATGGCAATGCACTGGCACTATTCATCAATATTGGACTGGGGATGTTAGCGGTTGGGTTAACCTTTACCGCTAAGTCAATCCTAGTCTTTTATCTCATTTTTGCGCTGGTTAGCATTAGTCGCAGCGGTTTAGAAATCCCGGGTATGAACATCACAATGGAGTTTGCCACACCTGAAAATCTACCCACCTATGTGGCTTTACGCGCTTCCATCATAGCACCCTTTCGAGCTCTGTTACCGATTTGTGTTAGTCCTCTAATAACCAGCATCGGTTATCAGCCCACCTTCGCTGGATTGACAATGATGCTAGGATTGAGTTGGTGGTTTATGAATCGGGTTAGAGACCCACGTTTTATTTCCTAAAGCGATTGATACCTTGACTTTGCGTCAGATCTCAGTTTAATATAGGCAGGCATAGAGTTGAACCTCAAGGATTAGAGTGATATAGATGACGCTGGGTAAGGTTGTTGGTACATTGGTGGCCACACGTAAAGATGAGAAGTTAATTGGGAGCAAGTTACTGATCGTACAGGCGGTAGATTTAGATGGAAACCTGATCCGCCAATACACGGTGGCAATGGATGCAGTCGGTGCTGGAATCGGAGAGATGGTCTTAACCGCCGCCGGTAGTTCGGCACGCTATACCAAAGCAACCCAAGGAAAACCGGTCGACTCGGCGGTGATGGCAATAGTTGACACTGTGGAAATCCAAGGGAAAATTATCTATAAAAAATAGAAATTAAAATCCATGAACAAAATTAACTTAGCAAATTCATACCTTACAAATGATAGCCACCCACCTGCGCCCCATAGTTATCGTCACCGAAAATGGCGTGAACGTGGTTACCAGGAGTCTCTGGCTCCAATTTCTTCAGATAGCGAAGGCGGAACCTTGATCGGTCAAATGGGGTGGGCTGGCAGCCATGCGCACACTCATGGTTATCTCTGGGGATCAGCGGGAAATATGGGCGCTCTAATGATGGAGCCTATCGATCAGGACTGCCTGATCCCAATCGAAGAATCCCCGCGTGGTAAGCTGCCATCAGCTATCGTGGTTAAAGATCTAGCAGGCCGGCAGGTCTTGCTAACCAAGTCGGGTTCACGGTTAGACATGATCGCTTTAGAACATCCAACTCTCAATCTCACCATACTGGAGGTCGAACCCGATGGAGTTCACTATCGTATGCGGTTTGGTACACCAACTATTTCTCAACTCGAACGCTCTCAGGTTGCACCGCCAAAGCCTACCAGCGAATTTTTTCACTATATGTTGATCTTTGACCGGCTCGGTGACCAGGGCTTTAACGCCCTGGTTCATCTGCAACCCAAGTTTCTGAACCTGATCTCTAGATCTGAGCACGGTAACCCCGACCGGTTTTATAACTTCCTGAAAGGCTATGAGCCGGAAACACCGATCATGTACGAAAGTGTTGGTGGTATTGGGCTTGTGATGGAAAAAGCTCCTGGAATTCCAGATCTCTCCTTCCAAAGTTTACGACTGTTCAAAGGTGAAGACCTAACCGCCGAACCATTAAACCAGGCTAGTTCTACAGATCAGTTTCGACGGGTCGTCTACTGGATCGGGCATGGGACCTTTTCTCGCGGACACGATATACTAGACAGCTATCGTCATACCGAGTATTTTGAGGCCGCAGCTCGTATGGCCTGGGAAGCCAACCAAAAATCGATCGACTCGCAGGCCTATTCGGAGGAGGTTGTCTCCTGCATTCTCAACGAAATTTCCGCCAACCAACTACCGGATCTCGACCCAGCAGATGCCCCTTCGTCCCAGCCCTTCGACATGTCGCAATCAAGACTCGTAGAGGCTTCCTCACATCCACCTACATCAAAGTCCGAGAATTTATATAACTATCCATAAACTGAGACAAAAACTAACACTGTTCACAAACGATTCCATAAAAACGAGATATGAGGCGGTCGACCAACTGAGAGTATTCGAAAATAAAGAACCACTCAGAAACAGATGAACAAGGCAGAACCGATCGCCTTCATTTGGCAGCATCAGCCTCTGATCGTTGGCAAGCCGGAAGAGCACGAGTGAGCCCCTCTCTTGAAAATAGCTCCAGAACTGGAGGTTTGTCGAACATTTAATCGACCGTTCGATGACCTGTTTCAAACAGATATTTCTCAACCGGTCACCCTCCATCGCAGAAGTCGAAGACTCAATCATTTCGATGGTCATAATCACTCGTTTTTGCAACCGGCCGTAAAAAAACTGAACCAAGAACAATTTGAGAAAATGATCGCTTTCTGGGCCGTTGACAGTGTTGATGGTACCAATAATCGTGTTGAGAGAAACAATCGATCCTTCAGAATGCGTCGGAAAACTCAAGGTAAACGAAGCAAGCAGCACAGGATTCAACAAAAGGCTGTGGCACAATCTTTATGCCAGGATGTTAAAGCACCCACTCTTTGAAAAACACGGGTGTACAGGTGAACTCCATGATGCTGAAAGTGAAGAAGTGCCCCTGAAAATGGTAGCATAGAAGGAATGTTCAATGAACAGTGTCAAAAAGAAAAGGATTCAGGCAGAGGAAGAAAAATTGAGTGCGGTGGTTAAATGGGCTAGTCTCTAATTCCCAGTGCAACACCAACCGTATAGGGGGTTGCGATGAGAAAACAATCTTGAGGCTGTAAGGTAGCTGACTTTCCAAACCACAAAATCGGCTCTGCTAAGCACAATATTCAGTGCTACTAAACTCAATGACAAACGACAGGAGGTTGACTTTCATCATTAAATTATACTTACTTGAGATACCTTATGGACGATTGGTATTCAAGAAATAAGAAAATAAGAAACGTCCACCCGCCTTGAAACGACTAAAGAATAATTCTATTTCTGCCTTGTCTTTAGCTCTTCCTGGTACATAAGAGTGGGCTGACACTGCTAGGTAGAAGTCATTGACCTGTCCATCTGTAACCGCTGAAAACCGGATCTTGATTGTGGAGCAGATTATACTAGGGCTAGTTAACACCATCTAAGCGAATCGACAATCAGCACCAAGAACCCGAAAGCAGAAAACATCCGATCTAGCTGGTCCCAGCCAGAGAAGATCCGGCCAAATCCCTTCCGCCGGCTGAACAATCCTTCCACTTCATTTCTCTTTTGGTCGTGCTCTTGGTCAGACTCCCAAGGATGCAGACGATTTGATTTGGCCGGAACAACAGCAGAGAAGATCAAGTCTAAAGCCAGCGGTCGAGTAGTATCTCCTTCATCTGCTCAAGCCATAACCATTGGGCCGCCAGCCAAAGGGCAATCGATGCCTTTCAATAAGCCTTCTCCTTCAGGCGCATCATGACGTTGCCAGGGGAGAGTCGAAAAGCTATTGCCCTACCATCATCTTGGGCCAGCAGATGAATTTTTGTGGTCCACCCTCCTCCTGACTTTCCAATCGACGGCTGGCCGTTTTTTTAGTGCTTCTGTTCCGTCAGGATGCACTTTCACGGATCTGCTATCTAATCAATAGCCTTCTATCCTGACGGGAATGATTTTCTTGGCTGGCCAGGCTTCAAATCGGCCATTTAAGACTCCTGTTTTGCCTCTCGGTTCATCCGCCTGTAGATTGGAGGCCAATTTCCAAACTTACAGGGAAGACCTCTCCATTGACAGCCCTGCTCGGCAACAGACCAAATCCGATTCCGAAGCTTCCGATTGGATAGTTTGACCTTTCCTCTTTGGACGGGTAAAGACGGCTTTATTTCTTCATCTTGTTCATGTCTTATTCCATTATAGCCCATTATACCGGATTTCTTTTCTTAGTGTTAACAGACCCTAATATAATGTATTTGATGGCTGATAGTAGGTTTAGAGCTATCAGTCATCGACCGGAAGTATTAAGCGATCAGCAATGGGACACCATCGCTCTTCTGCGGCCAGAATTGATCCGCTCCGGTCGTCCCTGGCCCTCCAATGGTCAGCTGTTTGAAGGCATTCTTTGGCTCTTAGGCTCAACTGCCGGTTGGCAGGATTTACGGCCACATACCCTAGTCCATCAACCTGTTGGCCTCGATTGCGTCATTGGCAAGAAGACGGGACCTGGTTACAGGTGTGGCGCAGGTTGATCGACGGGGAAGAAACCTTTATCGATGGTAGCTTTGTGGTGGCCAAAAAAGGGGCCTGCCGTCGGAAAAACCAAAGGCGGTAAAGGTCGCAAACTGATGATGGTGGCCGACGGTCAGGGGATTCCTGTCGGAAGCTGCCTCTGTTCGGCCTGACCCTGCGGAAGTGGCCTCGAGACAGCCTTTGATTGCGGACAAAGCCTCTGACAGTCAGTCTTTAGGTGAACAACTTGCGGATCAACAAATCGAGCTGATTGCAGCGCCTCGAAAAAATAGACAGAAGACCCAAACACCAGATGGTCGTCCCCGACGAGGCTAGCGAAAAGGATGGAAAATAGAGCCCACCATTGGTTGGCTAACCAGCTTTGGCCGCATTGTCACCTGATGGGCGCGACAGCTGACCATCTATCGCGCCTTTTTTCATGTCGCCGGTCTCATCGTAACGATGAGGCACTTATGAAATGACTTCTAGTCATCTTAACTCCCCTTCTTCTTGGCAACAACCAATTGAGCGACATCAGTAAGTTATCTAAGTTAACAAATCTTAATTGGATTTGGTTAAGTGGGAATAAAATCAGTGACATCTCAGTAATAAGCAATTTCAAACAGTTGGTTCATTTGCGGTTTGGCTTAAACCAAATCACTGATTTGTCTCCAATTTCCAACTTGGTCAACTTGGAAATTCTCGAGTGTTATGATAATCAAATTGATGATATCTCGATGCTGAAAAATTAAGCCTAATTATATTCGATACACATGGATGAGAATCGGATTGATGACATTTCTGAATTATCAGATTTAAGTAACCTCAAGCAGTTATTTCTGGGTGGTAACAAGATCAAAGATATATCCCCAGTAAGCAAATTAACGGATTTAGAAGCTTTGACACTTTGAGGTAATCAGATCAGTGACATTTCGCATGTAAAACAACTAAGAGGACCCCCGCGGTTCTCTTAGTTGCGTTCTGTATATCCTTACCCCTTACCCTGAGTTTTCAGAAAGAAGATGATATCGAATTAGAAAGTGGTTTAAGATGGAATTAATGGCAGGGAAGCTAAGATAACGACAGTTGACAGTTTTTTGTTGATTTAAAGAGGAAAGTGTGTTAACTTCTAAGGCGAAGAACTTTGAGATGCTCTAAAGTTATCAATGAATTTGATTTTTCACCATTGCATGACAAATAAAAGTTCTCTTTGAATATATACTCTATTAACTCAAATAAATTTTATATGTCTTGTAATCAAATCTCCAAATTTCTCAGGGGTTCTAGTTTTTTACTAATGCTAGATATATTAAAGATGAATTTAAAATTAACTTTGGTTTATTGCATCCAGTGCTTTATAACTGTGTTTTTGACAATTTTAATTGGTCACTTTGCTTGGTCGGATTCACCAATTAGTTATTATCAGGATATCCAACCAATTTTACAACGCAGTTGTCAGGGATGTCACCAACCCAGTCAGGCTGATGGAGACCTGATTCTTACTTCTTATGAAGACCTTCGTCGAGGAGGGACTGCAGGTGCAGCTTTTATAGCCGGCCAACCTGATCAAAGTCTAATCCTCGATTTGATTTCCGGAGACCCACCGTCCATGCCAATGGACGGTGATCCACTGGCACCTGCAGAGATTGAGCTTGTTCGGCGCTGGATTGCCGAAGGTGCAGTCAACGACACGCCAAATATGGATACTGATTCCGCAATAGCGCCCCCTCAATATACCATTCCACCAGTGATTTCTTCTTTGACTTATTCACCCGATGGCGATATTATCGCGGTCTCGGGTTATCGCGAGGTACTCTTGCACAAGTCAGATGGATCTCAACTGTTAGCTCGGTTGCTTGGGAAATCCGATCGAATCGAATCCATTATTTATGCTTCCGATAGTAAGATGTTAATAATTGTTGGGGGAACGCCTGCCAAATTCGGTGAAGTTCAAATGTGGGACACGGCTACAAATAAGCTGATTCACTCATTAGAATCAACA
Source organism: Candidatus Poribacteria bacterium (assembly GCA_030748495.1). Taxonomy (GTDB): domain Bacteria; phylum Poribacteria; class WGA-4E; order WGA-4E; family UBA9662. The sequence continues at coordinate 30,272 of JASMLX010000034.1, forward strand.
TATGACACAATCTATGGGGCATCGCTCTCGCCTGACAATAAATTTCTTGCCTTTGGCTGTACTGACAAGACCGCGCGTATCGTTTCAATCTTGGATAAAAAGGAATTTCTGCGTTTCGATAACCACAGTGATTGGGTTCTTGGCACGCTGTTTACTACTGATGGCAGTCATTTTGTTACTGGAGGGCGCGACACTGCGTTAAAACTTACCGAACTTAAAAGTGGATCTTTCATTGATGATATTAATGCCAGTAACAAAGGGTTGGGAGCAATCCATACAATCGTGCGCCATCCAAAGTTGGATCAGGTGTTATCCGGCGGTGCGGATAGGATTCCACGACTCTACAGAATTTTCCGTCAAAAGCGGCGTGATGTTGGTAATACCGACTTCAATCTGATTCGCGCCTTTGAACGACAGTCAGATGTAATTAATGCGGTTGCTTTCAGCCCGGATGGATCACAAATTGCCGTAGGTGCTGTTGGTGGCGAGGTTCGAATATACAAAGTGGCAGATGGCAGTCTTATTATGACGCTTGATGCTGACTCGACCGCTGTGTTCACTATTGCGTTTCATCCAAACAAGAATCAAGTTGCAATTGGTGGATTTGATGGTCAAGTGCGAATATTCAATCTAGGTTCCGGGGAATTAATGGGAGAATTTATACCTGTGCCGCTTGATTCTGCATTGACGCGTGTCAAGAAAGTGGAAGAAGTAGGAACTGTTAAAGCAAAAGATATAATCAAAGCCACATCAGAAATAAAGTTAGTCGTTAGTGGTATGACCTGAGGTGCTTGCGTGGCTAAAGTGCAGGCTGCACTTACCAAGGTATCAGGTGTGATTAGTGTGAAGGTTTCTCTTCCGGATAATGCCGTTCTAACATTGAAAGAGGATCAGGTTACGGTTGACGAATTGCGTAGTGTCGTTAAGGAAACTGGTTTCAATGCGGAAATCAAGAACTGATTTTTACTGTCAATGATATGTTGTATGTTTTTTAGCGAGGTGAATCCATGAAAGCGTCTCTATCCATTTTGGGGATTTTACTTGTGTTAATCCTCAACCTGTATTTCAATGTGAGTGTTAATTCTGATCAGACAGCTGTCAATATCGAGATCCCGAAAATTACCAAGTTAAAATCCATGCCTGAGGCACTGGTTCTTGAGGGGAAACACGATGTTCGCCGTGTCTTGGTTTCTGGGCTGACACTAGGCGGATACTGGATTGATCTGTCAAATGAACCGAGTTTCACAACTACTGACACCAAAGTTAGAATTGATAGTGATGGTTACATTCACCCTGTTGCCGTCGGTCGGACAACAGTCAAAGTAACGTTTCGGCGTCATTCCATCGATTTGCCGGTAAACATAAAGAGTGTCGATACGCAACCGGTCAGCTTTGTTCGTGATGTAATGCCAGCCATCAGTAGAGCTGGCTGTAATGCGGGCACCTGCCACGGCGCAGCTAAGGGTAAAAATGGATTCCAACTCTCCTTGCGCGGGTATGATGCCCACCTTGACTACCAAACGCTAGTCACCGATTTATCAGGGCGCCGTTTTAATCGTGCTAGACCAGCACAGAGCCTCATGCTTCTTAAGCCAACACAGGGCGTTCCACATGGCGGAGGTCAGGTTATGGAAGCAGATTCGCGCCATTACGAGATCTTTCACCAATGGATCGCTGAAGGAGTGAAATCTGATGTGGTCACTACCGAAAAGGTCTCTCGTCTTGAGGTTATTCCAAATGCTACGGAAATCCATTTACCCGGCATGGAACAGCAACTGAGGGTTATCGCCCACTATCCGGACGGCACATCTCGGGATGTGACACGAGATGCTATATATAGCAGTAGTCTGCCAGATGCTGCCACAGTATCAGATTCTGGGTTTGTCACTGCTGTGCGACGAGGAGAGGCGGTTATACTGGTTCGATATGAGAGCCTGTACAGTACCAGCGAAATAATTGTTATTGGCGATAGGTCCGGGTTTAAGTGGGCCGAAGTGTCTCAGTACAATTACATTGATGGGCTAGTTTATGACAAACTAAAACGTGTTCGTGTTTTGCCATCGGATCTCTGTACTGATGCCGAATTTATTCGGCGTTTGTATCTTGATCTAACCGGTGTTCCACCGACACCAGATCAAGTTCAGGCATTTTTGGCCGACCATGAGGATTCAAGAAAAAAGCGCGAAGGATTAATTGATTATTTGATTGGTCAACCTGAATATATTGAGTACTGGACGCATAAGTGGGCTGACTTATTGCAATCTAATCGCAAATTCCTTGGTGAAAAGGGCGTTTGGCTTTTTCGAAAATGGATTTATGATTCTGTGGCTGAAAATAAGCCTTATGACACATTTGTTCGTGATCTGCTAATGGCTTCCGGTAGTGCCTATCAGAATCCAGCGGCCAATTATCACCTTGCGTCAACCGACAAAACCATTTATCAACCAGACGTCGCAGTTGAAAATGTGACGCAGCTTTTCTTGGGCATAAGGTTTGCCTGTGCTAAATGTCACGATCATCCGTTTGAAAAATGGACACAAAACCAATACTATGAACTTGGATCTTACTTTAGCGAAGTTGGTGTCAAAAAAGGACAACTTCCGGATGAGCAGATCATTTACAATAATTATAGTGTTAATGGTGGTGTGAAACACCCAAAAACTGGGACAATTGTGCCGGCTAATGTGCCGTTTGGTTCGGCCGATAAAATTGGAGATGATCCTCGTGAATCCATTACCAACTGGTTGGTTTCAAAGGACAATCCTTGGTTCGCGAAATCTATGGTGAACCGTGTCTGGAGCTATTTCTTGGGACGTGGTATTGTTGAACCAGTCGATGATATCAGATCAAGTAATCCTCCCAGTAACGCAAAATTACTTGATGCCCTGACCGAGGATTTTATCGAAAATGGTTTTGATCTAAGACATTTGATGCGTACAATCACCACCTCCCGGACATACCAGCAAAGCATTAAAACAAATCGCTGGAACCAAGAAGACGAAATCAATTTTGCGCACGCAACCGCCAGGAGATTGACTGCAGAACAGATACTGGATGCAGTTTCTGTCGCTACTGGAAGCCAACCAAAGTTTTCAGGTGTCCCCAAAGGATCGCGTGCGGTTCAGTTGCCCGATAGCAACCTGGATGATGGCGGTTTTCTGAAGCTTTTCGGCCGGCCTGAACGCGAATCAGTCTGTGAATGTGAAAGAACGACACAGGTCAGTTTATCACATGCACTCAACCTAATTAATGGTCCAACTATTGCCAATGCTATTATCGACCCGCAAGGCCGCATCGTTCAACTGACAGAGAAAAAGATTGACAACCGCACTTTGGTTGAGGAAGTTTATTTGGCTACGCTTTGTCGCGTGCCAAGTGAGACTGAATCCGGCAAAGCGGTCGATTATATCTCCAAAGCTGATTCTCAAGTTGAAGGTGCTCAGGATCTTTTGTGGGCCTTAATCAATAGCCCCTCATTCTTGTTTAACCGGTAAAGTAATTCACTCAAACTTTCTAACACCATAGGAACCAAAAGGAGATAAGACAATGTTATCAATTCCAGGTAAGCGAGCTAGATTATGCGACGGGGTTTCTAGACGAGAGTTTCTCAGGGTTGGAGGAACTGCGATGCTTGGTATAAGTCTGCCGCAGATTTTAGCGCTCCAAGCCAAGGCGAATACAATTGCTGCTCCCTCCCGAGCGCTTAACGGTTTTGGCAAAGCAAAATCGGTAATTCTAATGTTTTTACAGGGTGGCCCTAGTCATATAGATATCTGGGATCCTAAGCCGGGGGCTCCCTCAAATGTCCGTGGTGAGTTCAAACCGATCAAGACAAATGTACCCGGTATCTGGCTATCTGAAACTATGCCGCGTCTAGCCAAGCAGATGGACAAGGCAACATTAATTCGGTCTGTCAGTTACACGCCTGTGGGTCTGTTTAACCATACCGCGGCCATGTATCAAATGGTAACAGGTTCTACGCCGGATAAAGTTGCGCCTTCCGGCCAACTGGATCCGCCGTCACCTAAAGACCATCCCAACGCGGCTTCTCATATTGCCAAGTTTCTTCCACCCGATGTGCCGATGTTAGCCGGTGTTCAACTACCACGCCCAATGCAGGAAAGCAACATTATCGGCAAAGGCGGAACAGGCGGTTTTCTCGGTCGAGCGTACGACCCATACTTTTTCTTTCAGGATCCAAACAAGGAAGTAAAGCTGGATGAATTGAGCCTCAGGAAAGAAATCCCTGCAGCTCGAATGAGACGTCGGGCAACCCTCCTTGAGACGGTCAATGCCGCAATGCCAGAACTTGAAAAAGTGGCTGATTCTTATGCTTTAAACGAATATTATGAAAAGGCCTATGACCTCATACTTTCTGAACGTGCCAGAAATGCATTCGACTTAACGCAGGAAACGGATGAGATGCGTGACCGTTATGGCCGACACACTTTTGGTCAAAGTGTATTGCTAGCTCGCCGGCTGATTGAAGCTGGTACTCGCTTCGTTCAAGTGAATTGGCCATCAGTTGCAAACGGAGATCCCAATACAACTGCATGGGATACTCATGCGGCTAATTTTGGTCCACTGAAGGACTTACACTGTCCAAAACTGGATAGTGCCGTCTCATCATTGTTAGATGACTTAGATCAGCGTGGTTTGTTGGATGAGACACTTGTTCTTGCTATTGGGGAGTTCGGTAGATCGCCAAGATTAGGTGTCAGTACTTCAGGTAATAGTAATTCTCCTGATGGTCGGGATCATTGGCCTTACTGTTATACTGGATTAATTGCTGGCGCAGGTGTCCAAAGAGGAAGAGTCTACGGAAAATCAGACGCAACAGGTTCAACACCTCTAGAAGATCCTGTACATCCAACGGATATTCTGGCTACGGTTTATCATACTTTGGGCATTGATCCAAAAACTGAAGTTTTGAACCATGTTGACCAACCAAGAGAGTTGGTTACTGGTGATCCTATTCTGGGACTTTTATAACTATAAACCTATAGGATGCAGAATTCCCAAAGTAAAATTGCGTTCTTAAGTTGTGTTCTGTTGGGCTTGGTAATTCCAATATGCTCAACTCGAGCACAAGCACTTCCACAGTTCACTTCGGTTACGCCGGTTGCAGGCCAGCGTGGGACAACAGTTGAAGTTGTACTAAAAGGCCAAAATCTTAATCAGATAACGGAGATTTTGTTTGACGGTTCAGGAATTTCTGCTGAACTTAAACATGCTGGCGCCCAGCCGTTTGTCCGCTTTAATGGACAGGGAATATTCGGGAAAATCCCAACTGATAGTCGTTTCACCGCTCAGATTACGATAGATCCATCCACCCCAGCCGGTGCCCAGAACCTTCGCCTGGTGACTGCAAACGGTGTGTCTAACCCGCAACGTTTCATTGTCAGCGATCTTCCTGAAATTGCCGAGACTGAACCCAATTCAACTATTGATCAGGCCAATATGCTGGCACTACCTGCAGTCGTTAATGGTGTCATCGAAAGCACAGACGATCTAGATCTATTTAAGTTTTCAGCGGAAAAAGATCAGAGGCTAATCTGCGATGTACACGCATCAAGACTCGGATCTCCACTCGATTCTCTGCTCACGCTTTTCGATCCTGAAGGGAAGGAGGTTATCAGTAACGATATCAGCAATGGTTTGGATTCTTTGATTGATTACACTATCCAAGTCTCAGGGGATTATGTGTTACAGATTCGCGATCTACGTTATAAAAGCGGCAACGATTTTTTTTACCGCATCAAGGTCGGGGAGTTGCCTTATCTGGACACTATCTTTCCACTTGGAGGAGAGCGTGGCACGGAAAGTAGCGTGTCCGTCACCGGTCGGAATCTTGGACCAATTGAGACGATTCAAATGTCGATTTCACCGGATACACTACTAGGTGCTCATGAAATGCGTGTTGTAAATGCAGCCGGGATTTCAACGAATCCCCATGCTTTCGTAGCCGGGAATCTAAAAGAGATGCGTGAGCAAGAACCAAATAACGAAGCAGATCAAGCGAATAGTGTTGAAATACCTGTCGTTGTGAACGGAACCATTAACGAGAAAAAAGATATTGATTGCTTCTCTCTTCAAGTCCTGCCAGGGGCAAGACTTATTTTTGAAGTCAACGCACACCGATTAGGATCTCAGTTAGATGCCCTATTATCACTTTTTGATTCCACAGGTAAACAATTAAATATTAGTGATGATGTGATTGGTGCGGAAGCTCGAATCGATTTCAGTTTTCCTAAAGAAGGCAAATACGTAATCTCGATTCGGGATCTTAATAATCAAGGTGGAATCAATTTCCCTTATCGGCTCAGCATTGCACCGTTGCAACCAGATTTCAGATTAACTGTAACACCTGATAATCTTCGTGTTGCTCGAGGAGGTACAACAAATTTAACTGTTTCCATCAATCGGGTTGATGAGTTTCGTGAAGCTGTCAGTTTATATTTCTCTGGATTCCCACAGGATTTTGATGTGAGCCCAGTTCTAATAGGACCAGATCAAACGCAAACTCAGGTGACCATCACCGCGCCAATATCAGCCGATTTAGGTTTGATCAAAACCGTGGCTTGGGGACGTGGATCAATTCATCATAACATAGTTGAACGGCACTCCACCCCAGTATACTTAATCGTGGTAGACCAACCGAAATTCACTTTGAAAGCGATAGATCCTAGCATACACGTGATACAGGGGAAATCAGTCTCACTACACGTTTTAGCAATTCGAGATGGAAACTTTAATACACCGATCAACCTCTCTGTAGTCGGCTTGCCAGCAAATATGGGTGCCTCGGATACCTCAATACCAGTAGGAGAAAACCGTGCGGTTATTACTTTCACTACAGCTGACTTTGGTCAGGGGCGCATCGGACTTGATCTCGTAACTCGGGTGCCTTCAGTTGGAACACACCAAATTGTGGTGAATGGAACTGCATCAGTTGAGAACGAAGCCCATACACAATCAACAGTTACAATTCCGCTTATTATAGCTGAAGCCCCCTTTATTCTGAATGTCGCTCCTGTTAAGCAGAGCTTTCTTTTTCCAAAGTCAGCCAGTGCTGATAGCCTAGTCAAGATTGATGCTGAGATTATTATTGATGTCCTTCGTCAGGGAGGGTTTACCGATAAGATAAATCTTTTTCCCATTGGATTTCCCAAAGGGTTAATCGGAACCCTTCCAAGCATTCCTCTTCGAGAAACTAGATCTAAGATCATATTAACTGCAACAGAGAAGATGGATCTAGGCACTTATGATATTAAGCTATTAGGTACAGCAAATGTTAATAAGCAGCAGTTCGAACAGGAAACACCAACAATTACCATAAAGGTTATTGATTAACAGAATTAATCTGCAGGCAAATTTCCAAAAGCCCCAGGAAACAGGAAGAGACCTCACAAACTCACAAATAAGGTTTGGGTGTATGAGGAAACAAACGGCATTTTTGCCTGATATAATCTCCCAATACTTGGTCAAGTAGAGAAAATAGGAAGTTTCGTTATGTTGCTTTGCTATTCTGATAAATGAGGCATATTCTAGCTTTTCAATAGATCTCTGGCATAAGTCAGGATTTGAGTTTGAGTTCCAGGTTGTAGATGGCAAACATCAAATTAAAACCGAGTCATAAACTTCGTCGTCGTTTACCATAACGCCGGCACCGAATAGCACAGGTCTTTAGTTGGCCAATCACAGGCTCAATCTGAATCCGCCCTCCGCCTAACATATTGAGGGGTCGTTTCCTCTGCTCGGCTTAAGGGGTGAAGTTTAGATTTCCTCTTTGTCCGCCAGATCTTGGCAGGCAAATTAGCCCTGCCCAGATCTCCAGAATCAGCTAGGCAACTAATCTGGCGGCTGATTGCCGTTTGGCCATCCTAAAATAACTGAAAATCAGGTTTGGATCCTCTACTGAAAGCGGTAGCCCACCTTCGGTCGGAGATGATTTGCTAGCGGTGTTGATTGATGATTAGTTGGGTTGGCGGTGTCTGTTTTTTTCTGGCTGCGGTAATGTCGAGGCTGTTTTTTTAGCTCGTTCCATCGCTTGTTCGCTGACATTTACTATCACCCCTTGGATGTTGGTTTGGCTTTTAAGCAACTCTCTTTTACTCGGCCATCGGAACGGTCGACATTGGATCAACCTATTTTCAACTGGTTGTACAGTACGACAAACGGTAGACAGGCTGACCGCCTCGGCTGGGACCATGTGGTACTGAGTTGGATATTCCCTCCAAGATATCAATGTCATTAGGCATTGGTGGCTGCAACTTAGCTGGGCTGGTCTGGCCCGGTTGGTTGGAGAAAACCAGATTGTCAACATTTGTCGGAAAAGACCCACACTAACGACGGTTAACCGTTTGAAATCTGACTCGGATCGATCTTTGATCTGTTGTTATCCGATCCTTTAATTCTAACATTTCCCTCTTTTTACCAGAGGTCTAATAGATCGAGGGACAGATCAAGGTTGACCGGTAGATAGTATTGAAGATCAGGTTGGTATAGAGGAATATATCCACCGGAACCGGGGAGGGTAACCCGTATTCAATGGCTTGGACAAACTGCTTAATCTCATAGCCGATGTCGATCGAACCCGGCGGCAGATCCATTGGCGTTAACTCAGCTAGATCGCTATATACACCGTGCATCAGACGCAAATTTGGGCTCGAAAAAGGGTGGATCTTAGCACTACCACGACTGTCGACGCTCCGTACCTGCCACTGCTCCTTGAAATTGATGGCCCAGGAATGGGCAAAAAAGAGTGCCATCCCTTCTTCAAAACGGACTAGTGCTGTACCGAAATCTTCCACGTTAAACCGCTCTGCCTTCCAACCACCGTCTGGGAGAATGACCGAATATGTTAGCGTAGGTGCTGGAGACCAAAACAGGTGTCGGGTGTTCTGCGGGTGAAGAACGGATACTTACCAGTGCCAAATGAACCCGGTTGGAGGATGAATCTCAACGAGGAAAAAGCGGCGAAACATCCGTATAGCGAGAATCATTTTTTGAGACTTTTTGAAGAGGGTTGAGAAACTCGAAAGTTAGGGTAAGGATTTAGGATGGCATGTTTCACACTAGCATTTATGTAGGTTGAGAGGTGGGATTTTCATTTTCCACTGAGACGATTTGCGATTACCAAAATGGAGGAAAAAGATGGATTGGGGAACGATGAGCAAAGAGGAAAACTACTGCTTCGACGTAGCCGGTTATCTACATGTACCAGGTGTACTAACCGGCGAAGAGGTCGACGTTTTATGCCAAAGGTTAGATAGAAGTGGACAAACTCAAGGAATGTTGAGTTGGCCAAAGGTAGAAAGGGAACCGTTTCGGAACCTTCTGATACACCCCAGGCTAGTCTGGTACCTCAACCAAATCATTGGATACGGTTTTAGGCTGGACCAAGAGCCTACATGGATCTCCAACGCCACTAACCAGGTAACAACACCACTAGTGGGGGGCGATGAACCGCGCGATCCAGCTAGAACTTACTATTTTCAGAACGGACGCAGATATTGCCAGTCGGTTCGGGTTATCTGGGCACTGGCGGACATAGAAAAAGGTGACGGTGGCTTCGTGATGGTACCGTGCACACATAAATCTCGGGTGGAAACCCCAGTAGATATTGTCACTGGTGAAGACGACATGGGCTTGATCTTCCAGCCCTCGTTGAAGGCGGGCGATCTGTTACTAGTGGCCGGGAATGCGCTGCAGGGAATGCGACCGTGGCAGGGAAAAGAGCAGCAATCTTTGTTGAACTATTCCTATGCCGGGCGGGCAGCAATCCAGTCAACCGGAAATGGAGACTGGACCCAAGATGACCCCTCTCCCGAATGGCACCAGCAGATCTCTGCTGACCAGCGAGCATCGCTCTATCAGCCAGGTTATAGCAATTCAACCCCAGCACCAACCATCGTGACCGACGGAAAAACGACGAAACTCGACGAGTCTCGAGGGGTGTTTCATCCATCGATCTACAAGCTAGACCCAGACTCCGGAATTGATCAAAAGGAATTCTATTTTTGGGAGTTAAATGGATACCTAGTGTTGCGGGGAGTAATGGACCAAGAGTGGTTGGAGGAAGCTAACCATGCCATCGATCGGTTCCAGGACCGGGTAGTCGTAGGTGAAGAACTAGCGCGCGGGTCAAAAAGCCTGGCCGGTACCGGTCGACCGACAATGGGTGGATTGCTAAAATTACCCTATCCCTACTGTGAACCGTTCCGCAAGATGGTTGCTTATCCCCCGACGCAACATCGGCTGAATTGGATGGGGGGCAGTGGGGCCCGAATGAGCGATGCTACGCTATTCTGCGCCGTTCAGGGTACCTCCGGGCACTCGTTGCACGACGCAGGTGAACCCATGTATCCACCGATGGGTTATCAGTATCAAAACGGCCGTAGTTACGCTCAGGCGGTTACCACCACTTGGCAGTTGCGAGATGTACCACCGGACTTAGGCGGATTTGCCTGTGTACCTGGTTCTCATAAAGCAAAGTACCCTCCACCTCGAGGAGTGACTTCCTGTGACGACCACATGGGTCTGGTGAAACAACTAGTGATGAAGGCAGGGGATGTACTCTTTTTTGCTGATGGAGCACTAACCCACGGTACCACCGCTTGGAAAAATCCCGTTTCCCGGCGTGCGGTTTTGATCAAATACTCCTCGCGCAGTTTCCATCGCAGTGGTGGGGAGATGGTCCACCCTTGGAACCGCTGGTCAGCTAAACTTATCGAAGGGATGTCTGACGCACAACTAGCCGTCATGCGGGGACCAGACCGGGACGCTAGGCAGCACAACGTCCCTCGGCTGGAAGTGACTGATGGTGCTGTCGAAGTCTCTTATGAACGCGGGTCGGCCCTGTACAGCGGTGAAGCCCCCAAAGAGCCGGTGGTCGATAAGGTGCCCCGTTCTGATCGAGGAGTGTCCTAATCCTAGGCGTAACGTGTGTAGTCGCTCAATTCGATCCGGTAGGCTAAAGTCATTATTGTTACATAAATGTACCTGTCAATTTGCAGCAATTAGGTTTAATTCCCAAAATTGCTGTCTGCTATAAAAACATTACAGAATACTCCTGGATACCTTCCAGCGTCTACAAGCAAAAGTAGACCTTAAAGTGCAATAAGAAAAGAACGTGTTTGAAAGCTCGACACCCAACAGGAGGCCCGCATGCCATCTTTTCGCGAACAGTATGAAAACGACGGGTACCTTGTCGTTAAAAGTGCACTTGATCTCGACACTGCAATCCACCCACTGCAAAAGGCCTACACTGAACTTCTCGATGCATTAACTCGCATTTATCTTGTCGAAACTGATATCGAAGTGCCCAACCGGTTTGACGAACTGTCTCTTCCCGAGCGTTTCGCGATGCTTCTCGGTGCCAGCCGAGGAACAGCTCTGCACCATCTTGACCCGGTGTTAAACCTTTTTGTTCCGACGTTTCAATGGCGTAAAGATTTACCCAATGCACGCATTCCCGAAATGTTTCAGCTGATGGTCAATGAAAAACTGCTAGACCTCCTAGAAGATCTCATCGGACCTGAAGTAGCTGCTTCACCTATTTATCATTTTAATATGAAACTTTCGCATGACCACTTGAAACTTGCCGACCAAGTTGCTTCATCCCTCGGTGCAGACCTATCCCAAGAAGGTTTCTACACTTTCCAAGTTGGCAGAACAGGCTGGCACATGGATGCTATTTCAGGCATTCCGGATTCTCATGGGAGTGACATCATCAATGCTTGGATCCCAATCACTCACGCCACTGAAGCAAACGGCTGTCTGGTCGTTATACCAGGTAGCCACAAAGACGGGGTCCAGTACCGGCCCTATCCCGAAAGCCTCGATCAGCGAGGTGTTGCACTGCCCGTGGAACCTGGTGATATTGTGTTCCTTGACAACAAGTGCTTGCACAGCTCTATAACCAATACCAGTAAAGAAGATTATCGCTGGGCCTACAACTTCCGCTACCTCAAAATCGGCCAGGCTTCAGGCCGTCCTTTCATCCCAGGATTTGTTGCCCGTAGCCACTCCGCACCTGAAACCGAATTGCGCAATCCACATATTTGGAGTACCATGTGGGTTCGTTGCTTGGACTATCTCGCAGAAGAAGGTATACCAACGTCGTACGATGGTGTGAGCAAAATGGGACTGGAAGAGGCCAAAAAAATCACCAAACACTGGAACGATCTTTGCCCTAACCCAGATAGCTGGTTGCGTCTCGGTCAGGGCTAATATAGCAAGTTAGCTTGGCGGTGGCATATCCAAGATGGCAAGTCCGAAAACATTTAGGGACCCCAGACGCTCACATCTAGAAACCAAGTCGGTTATAATTGCAAAATTTAGAAACCTATTGGAGGAAGTCTTGATACGGGAACTAAGTTGGATACTCCTATTGTTGATAGTGGGGGTTATTTTGATGGGGTGTGGTGAGGAGCAAGAGAATGTTGTTAAAGAAGAGAAAGAAAATACTAGGCCAGCTCAGGAAATCATATGGGAGAAAGACGGGGCAAAAATGGTATTAATTCCTGCCGGTAGTTTTGAAATGGGCGATCATCTGGACGAGATAAAAAGGTCTCAACCAGTACATAAGGTGGAACTGGATGCTTTCTACATCGACATCTATGAGGTAACGGTGGGTCAATATAAGCAGTTTTTGCTTGAGACGGAACATCAGCAACCATCTTGGGATTGGATCAAGAAATATTCGCCCATGGATGATCATCCAATGATCAATGTTACCTGGTACGATGCGGTGGCTTATACTGAATGGGCGGGAAAGCGACTTCCGACCGAGGCTCAGTGGGAGTATGCAGCCCGTGGTGGGCTGGTGGGCAAGCGATACCCGTGGGGAAACGAGAAGGCGGATGGCTCACAGTGCAATTTTGCTGACAAAAATGCGCCAGATGATTTCTTTGGGATAGATCAGATAGCCGATGATGGCTACCGATATACTGCACCTGTGGGTTCATATCCGGCTAATGGTTACGGCCTCTACGATATAGCAGGTAACGTTTGGGAATGGTGTAGTGATTGGTATGATGAAAACTACTATAGTAATTTACCTGTGAAGAATCCACAAGGGCCTGATTTCAGCCCAATTAACCTTCGAGTGTTGCGTGGGGGATCTTGGGGTAACAATGCTCCTTATCTGCGTGTGGCTGATCGTATCTACTACGCGCCGAATGCTGGGCACGCCTACCGCGGTTTTCGATGTGTGTCAGGGGCCGATTAACGCTGGCGAGTCCGTCAGCCAAAGATAGCGATATAACAGGCAAGCAACCAAGATGCACGGGGTCAAGTAGTCAGCTGTTAAAACTGCCTTTAAGCATTTCGGAAACGAGCGAGAAACTGGAACCAATTCAGACGATCCTTAATTTGTTTAGGCCCGAATTCAGGGGGAAGTGGGGTAGTAGATCATGAATAAAGCCAGATGGTGTGGAGCAGGTGTACCGGAACACTATATTAATCAGTATCAGCAGCAAGGATTTTTCCTTCTGGAAGGGTTGATCCCCCCGGCACTGATGGAAGCGGCTTGGCAACGGGTGCAGGAAATCATTGACCATCCGCCGGATTGGCCGAGTGGGTATTTTCAGATCCTTGACCCGGCGGAATATTGTTCGGCTTCAGGCGATCCATTGCCCAAAGGTATACAACGACCTAGCCTAGAAGAATCAGTGTTTGCTGCGGTAGCGGAACACCCAAATCTTAGCCAAGCCATGGCGGCCTTGCTGGATGGAGAAGTAGAGTTGTTTACAGATCAGATTGGTGTTAAGCACGGATGGATCCGGACTGAGCAGGGAGGACGCAGCTTTTTCCATCAGGATTCCTGGTATTGGAAAATCGCGCCGGAATTGGGATGTAATTGCTGGATACCGATGCACAAGGTGGGTGAAGATGCTATCGCTTTGTCGGTGATGCCGGGTAGCCATACCAATTGGGTCCTAACGACACATGAGTCCTATTATGATGATCCACCGATGTTTAGCCGTTCTCCACAAGGCGGGTATGCTCCCTTCAAGCGTCACCGCATCCCACTGGACCAAATCGATCCCACTAGGGAAGTGTTGGTGGAGATGTCGGCTGGTGATGGCCTCTTTTTTTCCAACTATACTTGGCATCGAAGCGAACCCAACCGTACCGGTGAGACAATGGCCTTCTACGCTATCGCCTATCAACAGCGGGAAAATGATGAAGCTAGAGATTGAGCGGATAACATAGGCCAAGCTAACAGCCGTGATAGTCAAAAGGCTAAGTTCAATAGCATCAATTACGTCTATGTCCCTGTTGTTGAACTTGACACACGACCTATACGGGATACTGGGAGTTCCCAAGCGGAAAGATAGAGCAGAGAGACTGATAATCAGGCACTAGTTAGAAAGTTAAAGGAGGCGTTAGCACTGTCGGTCACACCAAGACGCCAGATGATTGCGCTTATCCCAATTTCGATCTACTCCTCATCTGTCGGCTGTCTCAGGCCGAAAGTTTTGATTGTCGCTTAACGGCGGATTCCGAAGTTCTGGGGGTTACATTCACCGGAGACCGATTCCTTAAAGTGGTTACTCATCAATCGAACCATCTTAAATCTTTTGAATGACCTCGTCTAAACAACAGACTAGGATGAAACCGTCAGGTCAATTGGATTAACTTCAGTGGGCTACTTGGCTAAACCATTTCTGATAGATTCGCTGGTATTCACCATTCTCTTTTAATCGCAAGATTGATCGGTTAACTAATTCCCTCAGAGAACTTTGACTCTGGAGTGCGATACCATAGTGCTGCACTTCAAAAATTGGCCCCGTCACCCGCACCCGATTTTCACCACGGGCGTAATGTTGCAGATTCGGCGAATCATAAATCACCGCATCAACTTTTCCATCAAGCAGATATGAATAGGCAGTTTCAACCTGATCCGTGAGCACCACGCGGGCCCCAATCCGCTCGAGAACCGGCACACTGGTGGAATCCCGAACAGTAGCCACGGGGAGGTTGTAGAGGTCTGTTGGCTGGGCTATGTCCGCTTTTAGTTTTTCTATAGTGATAGCCGAGCTAAATTCAGCTGTACAAAAAAGAAAGAAACCGATGCCGGTATAGATTACCAATAGGCCGACCAATCGGCCAAACCATTTTTTCGGTGCAATATCTCCATATCCAACGGTAGCAATCGTCACATGTAGCCACCAAACCCACTCCAGAATATTGCCCCAATACCCCTCCCCCTGTTTTCGTTCCGCCCACCAAACCAGGTGTGAAAAAGCCAAAGTAAACAATGCCAAAATACCCAACACCTTGACAGTCCGCGGATTAAGGAAAGTGCGCAAGGCCCGAACGACGCTCGGGTCGTGTTCGCTTCGGACTAGTATCTGTAGCCCCGCTTCAATGTATTGGTGCGAGAAGTCAATGCTTTCTTCGCGACCAGCGGTAATTGTCAAGCCGCCGATTGAAACATCAGACTGGTCTGCGACCAGTTGGCCAAACAGGCTTTTTAGGGTTGGTACTGTTTGGTAAACGTAGGAAAGGTCTAGATCGGCGGCAATTGCTTGCCACAGGTCAATATCAAATCCGGTTGGGCCATTGCTGTCACTTAGGCCAGCTTGAATAATAAAAGGCGGGAAATGGTTAATTGTTACCCTTACTTGTTGTTTCTCTCCCAACTTAGTCTGGGCATCCAACCTTCGGTTAGCTGCCAGGCTAAATGACAACAGAAATAACAGAAACCAATACCCTCCCAGTAGCCTTCGTTTGCCAACGAATATCATTTTATGTACTTATATAAGCAAGAATGCGGGAATTTGGAACAGCCAGATGTTAAAGAACGACATGCATAAGAATCGTATCTACATCCCATTTTCTGTTGAATAAGATGGTGCGAGTTTCTAGCTTTGTACTACCGGGGAAGGCCCCTACGACTTGAGTTTCGTCGAGTATCTTGCAATTCAACTGTCTGGGTTGTCAACTCCGTTAGGATATGTTGGAGTTGCGGATGTATTGATGCGATAGATTGGCGAAACAGATTGCTTCTATCCATCTCGGTAGAATGATGTTGGGTGTATCGTAAAGGAATACACCTTGATAAAGGAAAACGCGCGAACTGTAAATCCTCCCTGCGCGCAATCCGACCTGATAATACTATATCTTGTAAGATTAACATACCACCCAAGACAATTTCGACCTCAACCGGTTGTGAGAATTAGTCGGACTGAAACAGAATCAGTAGCTCGGGAAGAAATTCGAGTTTGGCGTTGGTACCAGCTTTTATAACTCGACCCTGTTTTAGCCGAAGTGACTGGCATACCGCAACCTCTTTGTGCCGCTTGGATGGTAAAAATGACGTTAGCGCTATCCTCCAAATCCGGTTGCAGGCCTTACTGCTCTTCTTAAACCGTACTGCCGGTTGGGCTAGACAGATAAAATAAAACCTCTCCATCTAAGGTATATTGGGCTTCGAAGATTCACAGACGCGCAGAAGTAAGTCGGCTTTCAATGCGTGTCCGGTTGACTGTACTCATTACATAGCCGTTTGTGGGCTGATTGTCCGCAGCCTTTGATCTTGAGCTTCATAGTTGCTAATTACTTGATAGAAATCCGCCTGCTATGATCAACTTGTGCTATATGAAACAGTATGTAGATGTTGTTTCTTCATCAATAAGTTTCAATGAATTCCTAAACAATTGCCATCCTTAACGGGTTCTACTATCATACATTTGTGTTTTTTCGAAACACATTTGTTTTAGATTGGGCTGATGGCAATTTTCCCCTCAGCACCTATGCTATGATAAAACAAAAGCCGAATCCGAGGGCTGTCAACCAGTTGGCGGAATCGCTTTAAGTTTTCAAAATAGGACAATTCCACTTTTCGACAACATTAAGCATTGACGCGGGTAGGCTCACTGAGGTCCCTTAGCCATAGGAATACTATTCATCGCTTTGACATGAACCATTTCCCGTGTTATACCACAGACGGTGCCTCTTCCTTGTGCCAAATCAGTGTTTCGGTCTACATATCGTCTATGGTTACATAGAAGTGTGTGACACTGAGACGAACCAGAAACTCCATCTCTTTTCTATGTGCTGAGATATTGTGTGCCTGCATATACATGTTTGACCGGCCCTTATGATTCGATGAATTCCGTGCTCAATCGTAGTATTAAGCGAGACGCTGGGGATCATCAACCTCTGTAGATATCCTGGCAGAAACAGGCAAAAAGTACAAATACAGTCGACAAGAGATTTGGTCAGGGTTTGACTCCAGTCAGTTCAAGGGTTAAAATGTGGGCTACTTGCCCAAGTAGTATGTCGAAAAAAAGAAGAAGGTAGAGATGCTAATAGGATATGTCAGCGACGAGCGGTATGCGGCCTTGCCAGGGGTTTTGTTGGAATTCGAAGGCGGCGGGAGTTCCATCGAAGCCACATCCCGTGCAACCGGAGCAGTTTACGCCAATTTGACTAGCGGTTGTTACCGGGTAACCCTCTACAAGTCTGGCTATGGACAGAAAAGTGCCGAGATAGAGATCCATCCTCAGGCGCAACCACATCATTTTCGATTACTGAGCGACGGGTTGCTGTGCTATATGTGGCCGAAGTGGGTTCAGGCTGGTGACCAGGCTGAATTCCGGGTACATTCAGTGGAAGAGTACAAGTTGGAGTTATGGCGATACGGACTGGACAAGGAACAGGTTCGCCTGATTGGCTGGTACGATGAACACGGTACAAGAGCAACCATGCAGATTACACCCGATGGAGATTATACCCAAACCGGGGTCGAATGGAATCGTCAGGGTTATACCAGCCCACACCATTTACAGTTTTTGCAGGCGCCCGACCGCACCGGTTTATACTATCTGCATGCTAGTACACCGTCAGGCGGGTTCTTTTCCTGTCCCTGGATTGTGGCCCCGGCCCATCCGTCGGCCAAGATAGCCGTGCTGGCATCCAATATCACCTGGAATGCTTACAATAACTTTGGCGGTCGCAGCAACTACATCAGCCCCGTCAAATTACCCGCACAACCAACGGTCAACGCCCGCATGGATCTAAAAAGGTACACGGATCCGGAGCATATCAACTATGATGCGGATACCTACGACCCGTTATCCTTTGATCGGCCGGAATTGATTAATCATATTCCGTTGGAGACCCAAATTACCGATCCGATTGCTGGCCGGTCTCCGAATCATATTGCGCCAGCTGAATGGCGCTTTCTGGGCTGGTTGGAGAGGGAGGATTTTGACTATGATCTCTACGCTGAAACTCAGTTCCACTTTAATACCTTCAACTTGGATGATTATCAGGTGTTGATTATCAGTACCCACCCTGAATACTGGTCGCGAAAAATGTATTTCGATCTCAAAAGATGGGTATGGGAGAGAGGAGGTAAACTTCTATACTTGGGAGGGAACGGACTTAACGCAGAGGTCGAGTTTTTAGATCAAAGCACTATGATTGTCCAAAATGCGAACCAACGCCAATGGTCACAGGATCCTACTATCGAGAGTCGATTTCATGCCCGGGTGGGTGAATCTGAGGCCAATTTACTGGGGATCGTTTACGACGATCGTGGGATTATGACGGCCGCTCCTTACCGTGCTGTGAATGAAAAACACTGGGTTTTCAATAACACCGGGTTGCAGAAGGGAGATACGTTTGGCCATGTCAGCTTGCACCAGCGAGTACCGGGTGGTGCTTCCGGCCACGAGACGGATAAGATATCTGTTTCTTCTCCGCCTGACGTTCAACTATTAGCCGTGGGATGCAACGCCGATCAAGGTGGAGCACAAATGATTACTTATGACACTGCTAGTGGGGGGCGGGTTTTTTCTGCCGGTTCTATTACATGGGTCAGCTCTATCCTGATTGATGATCACATCTCTCGAATTACGGCCAATGTACTGGAAACTTTTTTGTCATGAAAATCACTAAAATTGAAACTATTCCCATTACTATGCCCATCAATCCTGAACGCGCAATTAGGAGCGGGCGTGGTTATCATACCAAATCACCTTTTGTTCTGATCAAGATTTACACCGACCAAGGGGTGGTCGGCTTAGGGGAGGTCTCCTGCACTCCTCAGTGGAATGGTGAGTGTCAAACCGCTGCAGTAGTGTTGATCGAAGAGTATTTAGCTCCTGTGCTGGTGGGAGAAGATCCAACCCGGATTGAGTATCTGGTTGGTTTGATTAGCAAGACAGTGGCCAATAACCCCTTTACCCGGTCGGGTTTGGAGATGGCGTTATGGGACATCTTAGGCAAGGTTGCAGGGTTACCTGTTTACCAGTTGCTGGGCGGGGCCATCCGAGATTTTGTGCCGACTAAATTTTCAGTTTCAGGTCTAGAGCCCGAACGGGCAGCGGAGATTGCGTCTTGGGCTGCAAGTCAGGGATTTCGAGCGATGAAAGTCAAAGTGGGCATTGAGCCGGAGGCAGATGTAGCAAGGGTAGAGGCTGTCCGCAAAGCGGTGGGAACTGAGGTGCGTCTTGGAGTAGATGCCAATGGAGGATGGTCGCCCCGGGTAGCGCTTCGAACCATTCCACGCCTGCAGGCCTGGGATGTCTATTTCGTGGAGCAGCCGGTACCAGATTTGGATATCGCTTGGATGGCTGATGTTCGTCAGCAGGTGGACCTCCCCATTATGGCTGATGAGAGCATCTATAATTTACAGGACGCAATGGCCATTGTTCGGGCTAATGCCGCTGATATTCTTTCCGTCTATGTTGGTAAAGGCGGTGGGATCAGCACCGCGCGCAAGATTGCTTCCGTGGCCGAAGCAGCGGGGTTAGTCTGCACTGTTGGGAGTAATCTAGAGTTAGGCATCGGCAACGCAGCTATGATCCACTTGGCCCTGTCGACGCCAGCTATTGATGCGGAAACCTTTCCCTGTGACATTTTGAGCCCCTTCTATTATGACCAAGATATTTTGGTCGAACCTTTGCCTATTCAGGCAGGGAGGGCCAATGCCCCGGTGGGGGCCGGATTGGGAGTGGAACTCGACGATAATAAAGTGGATTTTTTTCGGGTGCGTTAGCACTGATATCGGCACCTTTTACTGAATCCATCGAGGGTGGAAAGGGTTCTGTAAAAGAGTAGGGAATTTAGTCTCCTGACAGATGCAAAATTGTTGTATTGAAAATTGACGCGTTGCTATGAACCAGAAATCGATACTACTGAACCCATGCCCTGATCGCAACTCGATTATAGGAGTAAATAGGAAACCTGAGTCAACTGATTGGTGGGGTTAGCTCGAGTTCATCTCGATCATCCAAACGAGTAATCGATCTCCTTGGATTGACGGGTATTTTTCACGAGAAAGCGTCGTCGCAACAATTGAAGTTATGGTTTCGATTGATCCGTCAGGTCTATTTAAGCTGGAAATTTTCCACACTGGATACTACGTCAGAGCTGGGTGAGCTGCGGTTAATCGAGTAAAACTGGGAGCCGGATATGACGATTACTGTTGCGGACCATTGAGTTAGCAGGGGACCTGGGGCGATTAACTATCTTTTCAGACCCTGACAGATTCGATTACTGAAAAAGCTATGTGATTTTTATTGTATGAGACTTTCGCCCGGCTGGCATTCTGTTCCAATGTTCTGACAATACTTGGCGAGCCTACAATCGCAGATTCGCCAACTACGTCCTCTATACTTATTCAAAAGTATACTTGGGCAAGGGCTGATCCGACTTCTGTAAAAGCCAAATAGGAATCGGTAGTTGAAACTATGGGTTTCCTCTGAATGAATCGTATAGGTGTTTATCTTTAATTGATTCTGCGTCCGTTTCTCAGTACAGGGAATTGATCGCCAATCGGCTGTCCCGTTTTCTTGAGAATAACATCAGGAACGTGATACTGGGGAACATAACCACGACGAGTGCTATTTTGACTGGTGTTAGGCCCACTCATGTGAAGGGTCAGTGAACTGAAGATGGCAACCTGTCCAGCTTTCATTTCGACAGGGATAGCACCACTATCATCCAAAGACTTGGCACGCAACCCACCGTAAACTTGCTGATTTGGTTCTTCGTTTTCATGCTCCAAAACTCCCCATTCGTGTGATCCCGGTAGTACCCAGATACAACCATTATCCAAATTTGAATTGCTAATAGCTGTCCAGCAGGTAATATAGGCTAGGGGGATAGTTTCAGTATAACCGGAGTCTTGATGCCAACTGAAAGTTTTACCTAGTTTGGGTGGTTTGATGGCAGCTTGGTTCCAATACAGGTCGGCATTTGGTCCAATAAAAGCATCGCACGCTTCCAAGTAGATCTCGGACTTGACGAATTCGGCGGCTACCTGGCTTCGGTTGTGAACCTGCCCATAAGACCTCCGTCCCTCAGCTGCTAGAATAACCTTGGGATCACCAGTGGTCTTTGCTTCTTCAACTCCTTCCCGATATAGGCGATCCATCTCATTTGTCATGGACTGAAGTTGATCTCGCTCAATGACGACATCAGTAACGAAATACCCAAGCTCCTGAAATTGTGTTTTATCTTTTTCACTGATCATGTTTGAAAAAACCTTCTTCGATAGATTAATAGCATATGATAGACCGTTAGGTATGTCATATGCTAGTGATTGTTATTAACTTCGAATACATTTTGAAATCTTACGATAGATCGGATCGTAAAATCCAAAAAGCAACTACAAGGGTAATCTCAGTAATAATAGGACTGACGTAGTTGAAGAATCAAGAATATAGCGAGGCTCTTGAAGATAAACTCCAACTGGAGGTCGAATAATATCTGGCTTCAGTGCCCAACGGCTGCTACCACTGGTGTAGTCTTTCCACTCCAAACCTACCACAGCTGGCAATGCCAACATGATATGGTTAGGCTGTTTGCCGGCCTTGACAGCCTGACAACGCTCAATCCGGCCCTCTTGTTTGAGCCCTCGATATTCTGGGTATCTTCTGGTCGTTGTTGGACTTGTGTTTCATCTAGGTAGGCCTCCTGGTTACTGATCAAGAAGCCTGGAGTTCTATCATCAGCCTCGACTCGATAGGAGATCATCCATCCAGACTCTTTTCAGTGGCTTCTCTGTGCTTGCGGCTGGAACTCAACATCTCTAATCGCTCGATTTCCTCTCCCGTTAGGCTTGACTTGACGATTGGACTTCAGACCTACAAAAAAGGACCAACCCCAGGTAGGCAGCATCTTGAAGTCACCTGGTGACGAGTACCACCAATCCCAGAGTACACAATCCGGCTTCAAACCAGGCTCCCGTGCTGTTTCCAGCATCTGTGGCAGCTGGTCATTCCGGCTTAGTCCGTCACTCTCTTGGTCGAAAAGGCACCAATCGACAGGGATTGAGATATCTCCATCTGTCCACCACAGTGTGATCAGATTGATGCCCTCAACTACCGCTCGATGTTTTGCTGACCAATGGTGTCTGACCAGCTCAATGTGAGAACCATCAGGCTTATCTAGTGCCGAATCATCAGCCACCAGATAAGCTGAATCGAGCTGAACCAGGTTCTCCACTTCCAGCTACAACACCTCAGGGTCGGCTTCAATCCGCCCAAGCAGAGGTGTGTAGGCGTCAGGCGAGATCTGGCCGGTTGTACTTCGAGCCGCTTCAGTAGGTGAGGCTACTTTGAGCGAGGCGATCAGCCACAGAATGTAGTCTTCGGCTTGGCATTTTGGTGGATTCACTGGTGGTCTTATTCAAGAATTAGCCTGGCCATCAGACATGATTTGGCGCCCAACTGCGTCAGTCCTATAATAATGAATGCTGGTAGTGCTAAATCATAGCTGATTTCCTGTCCCAATTATATTCTCCGATCAACCACTTCATGACTTCAAAATGATGTTCCCATTTCTTGGAAACAGAAGATGTCTTTCTGACAAATCTGCCTCATCTTGGTCGAATCATATTGTTACCGCCTTCAATCTAACTGGTTTCACCGGTCCCTTTTTGGCCAATCCGATGTTTCTCCTGTGGCAAACACTGATAACAATGCCAAGGCTCACTTCTAGAACGACAAATGCGGTCTTGAGATGGTATTTCTACCAAAAAGTAGTTGGCTGATACTTAGTCTCTTTTTCCTACATGCCAGCCAACTAATTGCTGACTCCCTCTACCGATTGCAAGCCTAAGCCAGACTGTGTTAGCTTTGGAATCAACCAAAGACCACATTTCATCCAACTCTAAAATATCTTCCGGCCCAGGATCTATTAAGACTTGATCTGGAGAAAGATCCTCCAATTGATTTTTTTTATCCAGTTGATAACTGTTTGCGGAACAACAGCATAGATTCTTGGCCAGCCGGTCAAAGAAGCTGTTTCTGGGTCGGTTTTTAGAATCGGTTCTGTTTTCTCTTCCGTGTCAGGTGAAGAGTCTGGAAGCTTGTAAGCTTGACAATCTAGGCCATAAATCATCTGATTTCCAGAAGCGGTAGTCCCATTTTGGGCTCTATTTTGGCTCTGACAAGGAGGACAAATTTGATGTTCTATAATCATAAAAGAAACAAATTCTAGACTTTATAAAAGAGTGTTATCAGCTAACATTGGACACTACCGCCAAATTTAAAGATATCAGCCCAATAGCGAGATTGAACCTGATCAAAGGTTTGATTGACACCTTTGTATACCTCCAATTAAATAGTTTCTATGACCAGTAGAAAGAAGAGGGGGTACCAACTAAGAACAGTTGATACCCGTCAAAAAGAGAATCAATAGTAGTTTGGGTAAAAGAATCTAAGAATTAGTTTTGGCTGCGGCCAGGTCTGCCGCCACCACGCCTTTCACCGCAATTGCGACCACCACTAGACCTGTCTCCGCCACGCATACGATTTTGTTGAGGTTGCTGCCACTTTTCAAGTTTAGCCAACTGCTCTTCAGTTAACACTGTTTCAAGTCCTGATTTAAATTCACTGTTAACTGATTGTATCTTTTCACGAATTGCTTGAAAAGCACTGGATTGTCCGATTTCTGCTGTGGTTCTCTTCAAATCATCATAAGCTTTTTGGAAAACGGGGCGGGCCTCGGTCAAAGTTTGATCGTCACAGCTTTGATGGAGAAAGTGAGTTCTATTCATGAACCGCCGATGAAGGTGGTTGCTAGATCCATCCGCCCACTACCACAACGTTGACCACCGCGTTGACGTTGATCACCTCCCTGGCGCTGACGCATCCCGGTAACCACTGTCGTGCAAATTGCTAGAGTTAAAAACTATTTCCTTCTCATAATTGCATCTCCTCTAGTTGGGTTAGCATAGTGTCGTTTGACACGTTTTTTATTTAGTTAGACAAGTGTATTGGTACCTACCTGCAGCCTCAGACAAAATTAATTGGATTTTGTTTGGGAAAAATAATTTCCCGAATTTACATAGCTAGTGCAACATCTAGCGTGATTTTCTGATTCAAAAATAACTCAGCAGGCATCGATCCGCC
>JASMLX010000350.1 GCA_030748495.1 Candidatus Poribacteria bacterium
CGTATCAATAGCCCCAAACAGTGTTATTTCAGGAGTTCTGCCTGTTGACAGCGTAGAATAACCCAACTCCACCAAAAGGCCAACCAACATCTCAATTACTACTAGACCTGTTGTGTCAAAGCAAGAGGGCTTTTTTGTTGGCTGGAGACTGGCTTGGGGTTAACGTCATGAAAAATGATCGGTAATTTCGCTTGTCGGTGGTTTTTATAATCCCTGAATTAAATTGGTAAGAGCAACGAAAATGTGCCTCATAACCATGTTAGCCGCATAAACAATATATGGTAAATTTACTTATACAAATTGCTAAAGAACGATTTGAAGAACCAACAAGTCAACTTGTACATTTTGTTGATGATGAAAATGCAAACGCCATTCTTAATGATTTAGACAAATATCCGCATGCATATGTCTTGGCTTGTTTGATGGATCGACAAATAAAAGCTGAAAGAGCATGGGGCATCCCATATGAAATATGTAAGGAATTGAACTCTTTTGAATTTTGCGAACTAGAGAAACTTGATTTAGAGGATCTGAAAAACATTTTTTCCCGGAAGAAATTGCATCGTTTTAATGAAATAATGTCTGAAATATTCTATGGAGCAATCGTTGATATTAGAGACAAATACGATGGTAATGCGGCAAATATTTGGAGCAATACCCCCAGCAGTGCAGCGGTGGTTTATAGGTTCCTTGAGTTTAAAGGTTGCGGGATAAAAATTTCGACTATGGCTGCCAATATACTTGCAAGGCAGTTTAGAATTCCGTATTCTGATTACTACTCTATAGACATATCACCAGATGTGCATATTATTAGAGTAATGAAAAGAATGGGGTTTGTTCCAAAGAACGCTGATAGCGCGATGGTTATTTATAAAGCGAGGGAACTGAATCCAGAGTTTCCCGGAATTATTGATTTTTCATGCTGGGAAATAGGCAGAAATTGGTGCAAACCTAAAATACCAATATGTAG
>JASMLX010000351.1 GCA_030748495.1 Candidatus Poribacteria bacterium
AATCCCAAAACCGTTTATGGTCAGGTGCTGTCCATCAACGGACAGGCCAAAGCCAATCAGTTAGTCATGCTGACTATGGCCGAGTGTAGCCCGATGTTAGCCCGTACCGATCAGCAAGGCTTCTGGTCCTTGAATCTGGGTAATCTGAAATCAGAGACAGGCCAAAGTTACCACAGCCAGAGTGGAGAGACGGTCGGCTTGAAGTTATTGGGTGACAATACTATTCACCAGCAAACCATCACTGATCAAGGCCTACAGCAACTGAAAACCATCCGTTACCAGCAGCAGAGTGATGGCGGTATCACCACCGCTGATCGACCGGATCAAACCCAACTGGGGGCTAACTATCCCAACCCGTTCAACCCGGAAACCTGGATCCCCTATCAACTCAGCCAAGAGGCGGCAGTCAGTTTGCAAATCTATGACGGTCAAGGCCGTCTGGTTAGAAAACTGGAACTGGGCTGGAAGGAAACCGGTTACTACACTACCGCCGCCAAGGCTATCTACTGGGATGGACGCAATGCCAATGGTGAGTTGGTCTCCAGCGGGGTTTACTTCTATCGATTGCAAGCCGGAAACTTCAGTCAGACACGCAAGATGGTGATCCTGAAGTAGGCGCTGATCGGTGTGGGGATCCAGGCCGCTGGTTTCGATATCGATAGCGACTGATAACTTGGTCTCCGACACCACCAGCCTAAACTTACCGGCTTTAGTCTGACTCCCACCCCCCGTAAGAGGCGTAAGGATTTCTGTTTCGCCCTCTTTTTTCAATCTATGACTGGCTTTTTCGGTTGTAACTTCCTTACACCCCCTGACCTGAAGTCAGAGTTCAGATAGTCCGGACAATTCGATTATTGCGGGGACTTTATACCACTCAGGCTGGTTGGCTTGAATGGTGGCTTGCATTCTGAAACCTGTAGGAGGAGCATGATGCGGAAACC
>JASMLX010000352.1 GCA_030748495.1 Candidatus Poribacteria bacterium
GTTGTCACTATCCGTTGTCCATCTGGGCTATAGGTGGCTGACCAGACCCCACCATCATGTCCTGTCAGAGTGAGCAGTTCAGTGCCTGTCTGTGCATCCCATATCTTAGCTGTATCATCCCAACTAGCGGTCACAATCCGCTGTCCATCTGGACTATAGACGGCTGAATTGACCCCATCATCATGGCCTATTAAAGTCAACAGTTCCTTTCCACTCTTTCCTCCCTTCCAGACTTTAACTGTTTGATCTCTACTAGCTGTCACAATCCGCTGCCCATTAGGACTATAGGCCGCTGAACTGACCCTATCATCATGGCCACTTAGGGTGTCTATTTCCTGTCCAGACTCTGAATCCCATATCCGAGCCGTTTGATCCGCACTAGCAGTCACTATCCATTTTCCATCTGGACTATAGACGGCTGAATAGGCCACACTATCATGGCCTGTCAGAGTGAGCAGTTCAGTGCCTGTCTGTGCATCCCAGACTTTGGCTGTCTGATCCCAACTAGCGGTCACAATCCGCTGTCCATCTGGACTATAGACGGCTGAAGGGATCCTGTTACTATGTCGCGTCAGAGTCATCAGTTGCTGACCTGTATCCGCATTCCATATCCGAGCTGTTTGATCCATACTAGCCGTCACAATATGCTCACCATCTGGACTATAGCCCGCTGAATTGACCTCAGCATCATGACCTGTCAGCGTGAACAGTTCGGTGCCCGTCTGAGCATCCCAGACTTTGGCTGTCTGATCCCAACTAGCGGTCACAATCCGCCGCTCATCTGGACTATAGGCCGCTGACCAGACCTCAGCATCATGACCTGTCAGCGTGAACAGTTCGGTACCAGTCTGAGCCTCCCACACCTTGGCTGTTCCATCTCTACTAGCCGTTACTATACGCTGGCCATTTGCACTATAGGCCGCTGAACTG
>JASMLX010000353.1 GCA_030748495.1 Candidatus Poribacteria bacterium
TGCCGCATTTATGCGTGCAGAGTTTCAGATGAAATTTTATGATGATTAGGGGATTTTCGGGCAATTAATAGGTATTCGCTAGGCGATTTCCAAGTACAAACCGATTTCTGAGAATTAGAGTTGATGTGGTCAAGTAAAAATGGACACGAAGTTAAGCTGCATTTTTCCTGATTTCATTTTCGGTTTGGGGATGGTGTCAGGATTGGTATGACATAGGATCCGATCTATTACCTGCCATAACGTGCCTCTACTTTGGTGGCGGACTTAGAGCTGAATTATTGAGGAAGTATAATAGGAGATGAATACGTCTGTTTTCGCTCATAATAGCTGTTTTTGCTGGTGTTTGCCGGTGGCGCTGTCGGTCGGCAAAAATTGGGGGCCTATCTTGTATCAATTGACATGAGGGGCGGTGTCCGATCTGTTTCCAACCATGATTCATTTTCAGAAGAAAAAGAGTACTAATATCCATCAACCAAACCACCTACCTGGTCCCCTTTTTCCTTTCCTACGGTATCCGTGGGGAGATGAAATCATCTAATACCGGCCGAAATCATTATTTGAGAGTTAGACGGCCAATCGAAGCGGAATGGGAGTATGCGGATCAACTACAATTACGGCTTTTTAACCCGTTTTAAACATATGAATGAAAACACTACGAGTATTCTATGACTAAAGCCTGTATTTGCTGTCACTAAATGCTTTGAGTGCTTCGGGTGTTCCTATCTCGCCTAATGCCCCTGTCGCACTTCTACGAACAACCCAATAATCATCATGCTGCAATGCTTGGACCAGAGCAGGCACCGCATCCTTGGCACCTAGCCCTTTGGTTATTTCCTCTAATATACGGAAACTTAAGCCTTGATTTACTTGTTTAAGACTACATACTCTCTGCTTTCTATTTCGATACCATCAGGTATTTCACCTGTTT
>JASMLX010000354.1 GCA_030748495.1 Candidatus Poribacteria bacterium
AACTTATATCACAACCGATTACAGAAATTCCCTCAAACAGTTACCCAATTATCAAATTTACGACAACTTCATTTGGATCGTAATCAAATCCGATCTTTACCCCTAACTGTTAAGGGTCTGACTAAATTAGAACAACTGTGGTTGGGTCGGAATTCTCTCAGGCAACTACCGATTGAACTAGGCCAGTTGACCTCGTTGACAGAATTACATCTGGGTAGAAACCTGATCTATCAAGTTCCAACAGAAATCAGTAATCTCAAGAATCTGGTTTTACTCAACTTGAGTCACAACCATTTGACTGAAATACCATCACAGATTCTGGATTTACGACAATTAGAGACACTTAATTTAGAAGGGAATACAAGAAATGAGATTGTGACTGATTTCGGTAAACTATTGACCTACCGAGAGCAGATGGAACAGGCAGTGGAACGAGCAGAAATTGCTCAAGAACAGGCAGAGAATGCCAACCGAGTCAAAGGTCAATTCCTGTCACAGATGAGTCACGAACTCAGAACTCCGATGAATGGGGTGATCGGTTCTCTGGGCTTGATCAATTGGGAGAAATTAGATTCCGAAGAACTGCAACACATTGACCGAGCAAAGAACTCAGGACAACACCTACTGACGGTGATCAATGAGATCCTCCAGTTCTCCGAGTTAGAGACAGGACAAATAACTTATCAACCAGATCCATTCGATTTAGTCCAGACCTGTCAACAGGTTCTGGAAATACTACTTCCTCTCTCCCAACAAAAAGGAATCCAACTCAATCTGGATTACCCCTTGATGATATCAGGTGGGTGGTTGGGTGATCAGCAAAAGATCAAACAAGTAATACTCAACCTAGTTGCCAATGCCATCAAGTTCACCATAGTGGGTGAGGTGAAGTTAAAACTTAGTACCACCAGTAACGGAATCAGAGT
>JASMLX010000355.1 GCA_030748495.1 Candidatus Poribacteria bacterium
GCGGATCGATGCCTGCTGAGTTATTTTTGAATCAGAAAATCACGCTAGATGTTGCACTAGCTATGTAAATTCGGGAACATTAATCCAACCTTGATTTGGTAGAATGTCATGCATCCCATCGGGAGATACCTGTCCCAACTCTTGATCTGGAAAATCAGGCCCACTTACCTCTTCAGGCATACTTTTTAGCCAATATTCCAGCCCATTATTTTTAAAATTTCCTACCTTCTCTTTTTTTGCTATCTACTGATATTGTGGGCATTTTTATGATTGATCGTTTCAAATTGAGCTTCTCTATCAGGATTAGACAAGCCTTCTGTTGTTTCTTGTTGTTTCGTCGGGTATATTCAAGATCTTTTTTTGAGTGTCTCTCCAACCAATGAATGACTAACTTTAGGCTCCATTTTTGGTCAGACCTTTACCAGGTTGCGATTGCTTTTAGAGGTCCATCTCAATTAAGACTCCAGGTCTTCTCGTGTCACTGGATCAACCAGATTCCTTGAGCCTTTTAAGAGTTTTTGTCTGTTGATCTGTTTGGTGCTCTTCCTCCACCAGGACGCCGAATGTTCTCAACTTTAGGAACAATTTTCTGGCCTGGTAACTCTGTTTTACCTTCACAAATAGTGGTGGGTGACATTCCCGTTTCATTAGCCACCCATGTTGCTCCATCGTGACCTAATGCTATGTGGTGGTGTTTTTTGGTTGAGAGGCGAAGATCGTATTTCAGAACCAGATTTGATCGATCCTTTAGGCTTGAACCGTCATATCATGGCCATCCATGTTTTGAGTAAGCTATTGTTTTACAAGCCCTTAGCTGGATTTCAGCTCTTACAATAAGAAAAATGGTAGTGCTAAATCATAGCTGATTTCCTGTCCAAATTATATTCTCCGATCAACCACTTCATGACTTCAAAATGATGT
>JASMLX010000356.1 GCA_030748495.1 Candidatus Poribacteria bacterium
ACATCAGCCACACAAAATCGGAGCGGGCTAATATCATTAGGATAGTCGTTGATGCCTACCAGCAGAGCCCACTTCTCCGCCCGCAAAGGAATAGCCACCAATATAATCAACAAGAATAGGGGCAATATTCGTTTCATGCGGTATCTCTCTCTACTAACCTACTTCAGAATCACCATCTTGCGTGTCTGACTGTAATCCCCGGCTTGGAGACGATAGAAATAAACCCCGCTGGACACCGACTCACCATTGGCGTTGCGTCCATCCCAGTAGATGGCTTCTCCTGTTCTCCTGTAGTAGCCGGCTTCCTTCCAACCCAGTTCCAGTTTCCTGACCAGACCACCTTGGCCTTCATAGATCTGCAAGCTGACTTCCTCTGGCTGTCTTAGTTGATAGGGGATCCAGGTTTCCGGGTTGAACGGGTTAGGGTAGTTGGGCAGAAGTTGGGTCTCGGATGGTATTGGATTCAGCCGTAGTTCGACCTGCACCATGGCCCGGCTGATCTGCTCTGAACCGACCTCAAATGCGCTAAAGGCCAACAGATCTCCCTGCTGGTCGTAGATCTGAAGATCTAGTCGATCGCCTTCCTCCACCACCGAACTACGACTTTGATCCACCAAGGCAATTCTAAATCGGTCGGCGGCCTCATTTTCATCTGCCGTCGAGATGCTGCCCTGCCAGCGCGTCTGCCCGCTCTGTTGGTCGCTTAACCTGAAGCTCGTGGCTTGACGTGGCCCTAACTGTACCGGATCCGGACTGTCGATGACAAAAGCCCAGGTCGGGGTTGAAATAGCAGTCGGGGCGCCCGGCAGATCGACCCAGATGCCACCACTAAAGCTGACCTCTCGAGCTGCAACCGGATCTGCATCTGCCAGGTTGATAATATAGCCACTTCCACCATCGATAGAGAAATTATAAGCA
>JASMLX010000357.1 GCA_030748495.1 Candidatus Poribacteria bacterium
TCTTTCCGGTAGCTCAACGCCAAAGCCCTGTAGCATTAGGTCAACAGCTTTTTTGATTTCCGAACGGTCAGCTTCAGCTGCTTTCATCTCTGTCACTTTTGTTTCAATAGCTTGACGTTGTTCAGCCGTCAGTTCTAAGTGGCGTTTGCCCTTTGTTGTTTGACGCTGGTGCCGTTTACCTCTTGTTTCCTTCCTGTGCTGGAGTTCACCTCGGCCTCGAGCCTGTGCTAAGGGAGCAAGTGTCAGTAAAACAACCAAGAAAGCTAGGAATAGGTTCAGTTTGCGAAACATAGTCAATACCTCAAATTGTCATAGTTTTTATTTGTACTTGGTGTACGTTAGATAAGACACAGAGTGAGTGGAAAGGTTCAGAAAAAAACAAAAAATACCGAGCCGATAGGATTGGATAGATCCGGGCAGTTATTAAGGCTAGGATTAGAGCAGGGGGCATCACATAAATCAGCCTTAGATGCGTTGAGAGAGGAGATTACCGCTTATCCAGATAGGAAAATGGAAGTCAAGTTTGGAATATGCTTGTTTTTCGCTGTGACGGAAAAAGTGAGAAACTAGAAGGGAAAAGGAAAAGGGTAGCTGATACCCGCCTGATTACCCTGTACACCAGTTATCTTTTGCCCGGCTATCAGCGGCCCGCCTACTGACAGTAGTTATTGTCTTCATCATCCCCGATCATCTTGTACAGAATAAAACGGGTTTTCAACTTGGTTCGCAAGTGGTCTAACCGTTCTAAATTTCGGTCGACCATTGGTTGATCCTTTGGTCGAAATTAGACCAATCTAATTCTAATATATCCAGGGCCGGGCTTGCTTGATGACGACTTGACTTTGTTGAGTAATTTTGAATTCGATCTCCATGGCAAACGGTTGATAATCATCCGACCGACCATA
>JASMLX010000358.1 GCA_030748495.1 Candidatus Poribacteria bacterium
CACAGCCTCTTCCAGTTGCCCTAGCTTTTTTAGTGCAACCCCACGATTAATGTATGCCTCAGCCCAATTAGGTTTTAACTGGATTACTTGGTCGAATACTTGCACTGCTTGTTGCAATTGGCCTTGCCCGGCGAATACTGCTCCTAAGATATTAAGAACAGTTAATGATTGGGGATAGGTTTGCATTAATTCTTTACAAGCCTGTTCAGCCTTCGTCATCTGGCCGGAATGATATAGATTGATCAGGGCATTAATCCGATCCGGTGACGGGTTCGCCATCTGTGCTGGTACCGATTGATAGTACGGTAACTCTTTTGGCAACTTACGGAGACCCTGTGTTGCAATCGGGTGGTTAGGCTGGTGCTGTAATACCGCACTGTAGAGCTGTCGTGCAACATCAATATTCCCCTGTTCAGCCGCCTTATTTGCCCGTGAGATAGCCTGTTCAATGGTTAATTGTTGGGATTGAGACATGTTTTCCTTTCAGGGCAGTTGCTTGCCATACCTAGCATCTAATCGATAAATTTCAACACTAGCAAATAGTCAGTCCCGATTTTGTCGACGGTTCAATCCCTGTTTCCTGAGCGATGGCAATAATATAGGTAAGCCCCGCAAAAACCGGTGCCAAACCTGCCCCCATTCTTTGCGTGATAAACATAGAGGAAGCTTTCCCGTGATCCATTCGCAACTACAACCCATAATCCTCTATGGGTTTAATAATCCATAGAGGATTATAACTGAAAAGCTGGAATTATTCACTTTTTAAAGAGCAATTATTTATGCAGTTGCCCCTACTACACATTAAAAAAAGATAAAGCCTTGACGAGTGCAAAGGATTGAAATATGATGCGAACCGTTAACCGAAAAAGGCCGCCACTAGAGGTTTGGCTGTTTGGCCAGTAC
>JASMLX010000359.1 GCA_030748495.1 Candidatus Poribacteria bacterium
CTTCTTCGGCTTTATCGATAGCCAGTTGCGCTAGATAGTTTCGCAGCACGTATTTCGGGTTTACCTTGTTCATCCGATGTCGTCTAACATCATTTGGCTTGCCATCACGTTCGGTGCGCTCGATGT
This sequence comes from Candidatus Poribacteria bacterium, assembly GCA_030748495.1. Taxonomy (GTDB): domain Bacteria; phylum Poribacteria; class WGA-4E; order WGA-4E; family UBA9662. The sequence continues at coordinate 127 of JASMLX010000359.1, forward strand.
AATCTCGTAGCCATTTCCCGATCCTGGATACATAGTCATGCGTTAATTGCGCTGGCTGGTAGTAGGACTCCATCAGGGGTTCCATCAGCGTTTGGTCACTGATCTCAGATAGATTCTTTACTTCGGTATCCACTTCAGCTAACCGACGGTAGAAAATTGTTATATCCGTTTCCACCAACGGCAAAATTTCCAGCAGTTCGCTCACCAGGGTTTCGTCAGCGGCCGGCTCAAAACTGTTCAATCCCAGTTTTCGACCCATCATTTGTCGCCAGCCTTGCTCAAACGCGTTTCTATATTCGTCTAAGGCATTCAGCAGCGGCTCCTGCTGCCCAACCAGCGGATCAATCGCCTGTGCCAACTGAGCTAGATTCCAGTGCGCAATATATGGCTGGTTGCCAAAACTGTAACGCCGACCTTGAGCATCCGTGGTGTTGGGCGTCCATTTGGGATCATAATCCTCCAACCAACCGTAGGGGCCGTAGTCAATGGTCAAACCGAGAATAGACATATTATCTGTATTCATCACGCCATGCACAAACCCAACACCCATCCAATCGACCATTAACATGGCGGTTTTGTAACAAACTTCCTGAAACCAGGTGAGATAAACATCGGTTGACGGTTCAGCCAAATGAGGGAAATCGGTGCGGACGGTATAATCAATTAGTTGCTGCAGTATCGCGGTATCACCACGGGCTGAAAAGAGCTGGAAACTGCCAAACCGGGTAAAGGAGGGGGCAACACGACAAACCACAGCCCCCGCTTCCTGTTTAGG